>JAQBPH010000654.1:0-3736 GCA_028287625.1 Chloroflexota bacterium
CGCGCCGGCGACGTCACCGCGGCCGCCTCGACCCGGTCCCCCGCCCCGGCGGCCGCGCCCGCCCTCCCGGAGGCGCCCACCGCCGGCGCCGTCCCGCTGCGCGGACCGGCGGCGATGCTCGCGACCATCATGGAGCAGAGCCGGGAGATCCCCACCGCCACCTCCTTCCGCACCATCTCGGTGGAGAGCCTCGACGCCCGCCGCCGCGAGCTGCGCGACGCGCTGCGGACGGCGGGCCGGCCCGAGAACATCTCCTTCACCCACCTGGTCGGATACGCCATCGTCCGCGCCGCCCTCGACGTGCCGTCGATGACCGCCCACTTCGAGCGCACCCGCGACGGCGCCGCCTGGCGGGTGCAGCCCGGCGTCCACCTGGGCATCGCCGTCGACACCCGCCGCAAGGACGGCAGCCGCTTCCTGGTGGTCCCGGTGATCCGTGACGCCGGCAGCCGGAGCTTCGCCGCATTCCGCGACGACTACGAGCGGCTCATCGCCCGGGCCCGCAGCGGCAGCCTGGGGGTCGACGAGCTGCGCGGCGCCAGCCTGGTGCTCACCAACCCGGGCGGCATCGGCACCGTCGCCTCGGTGCCGCGGCTGATGCCCGGGCAGGGCACCATCGTCGCCACCGGGGCGATCGGCTATCCCGCCGAGGTGCGCGGCATCGACGAGGCGCGGCTGCGCGACTTCGGCATGGCGAAGGTGATGACGCTGACCAGCACCTACGACCACCGGGTGATCCAGGGCGCCGAGTCCGGCGAGTTCCTGGGCCGGATCGAGGCGCTGCTCGACGGCGCCGACGGCTTCTACACCGAGGTCTTCACCAGCATCGGGCTGGCTCCACCCGCGGCCCAGCCGCCGGTGCCGGAGCGGGCCACGCGCACCAGCTCGGCGGTGGAGGCCGGGGCCCCGGCGATGGCCCCGCCGAAGCTCGAGCTGCTCGCCGCGGTGGGCGCCGGGATGTCGCTGGTCAAGGCGCACCGCACCCACGGCCACCTCGGCGCCGACCTCGACCCGCTGGGCGGGGAGCACCCCTCCGACCCCGCCATGGACCCCCACACGGTGGGGCTGACGCCCGCGCTGATGACCGCCGTCCCCGCCTCGGTGCTGCGCGTCTACGTCCCCGGCGAGACCCTCGCCGACGTGCTCCCCTGGCTGCGCAAGACCTACACGGGCACGATCGCCTACGAGATCGAGCACATCTCCAACCACGAGCAGCGGGTCTGGCTGCGGGAGCACATCGAGTCCGGTGCCCACCGCCGGCCGCTCTCACCGGAGCGCAAGGTGCAGCTGCTGTCGCGGCTCACCAAGGTCGACGCCATGGAGCGCTACCTCCGCCGCGCCTTCATCGGTCAGAAGACCTTCTCCATCGAGGGCCTGGACGCGATGGTGCCGATGCTCGAGGAGCTGCTCACCATGGTCGCCGCCGACGGCATCGGCTCGGTGGTCATGGGCACCGCGCATCGCGGCCGCCTGGCGGTCATCTCCCACGTGGTCAACCGTCCCTACGACTCCATCCTGGTCGCCTTCGAGCGCGGCGAGCAGAAGCGGCAGCTCGGCGAGGAGCCCGACGACCCCACCGGCGACGTCAAGTACCACCTCGGCTCCACCGGCACCTACCTCACCGACTCCGGGAAGCCGATCACGGTGCGGCTGCTCTCCAACCCCAGCCACCTCGAGGCCGTCGACCCGGTGGTCGAGGGCTGGACCCGCGCCGAGCAGACCCGGCGCAGCGCCGCGGCCATCTACGTCGACCCCAAGGCGGCGCTGCCGGTGCTCATCCACGGCGACGCCGCCTTCCCCGGCCAGGGGCTGGTCGCCGAGGTGCTCAACCTCCAGTCGCTGGACGGCTACTCCACCGGCGGCACCGTGCACATCATCGCCAACAACCAGGTGGGCTTCACCACCGACCCTCACGAGGGCCGCTCCACCCGCTACGCATCCGACCTCGCCAAGGGCTTCGACATCCCCATCGTCCACGTCAACGCCGACGACGTCGAGGCGTGCATCCACGCGATGCGGCTCGCCTACGACTACCGGCGCACCTACCACCGCGACGTGGTCGTCGACCTCGTCGGCTACCGGCGTTTCGGCCACAACGAGACCGACGAGCCCTCGTACACCCAGCCGCAGGTGTACACCAGGATCAAGAACCATCCCACCGCGCGCGAGCTCTACGCACAGCGGCTGATCGACGAGGGCCTGATCACCCGCGAGGACGCCGACGCCCAGTTCCAGGTCGCCTACGACCGCGTGGGCCAGGCCCACCACAAGGTGAAGAGCAGCCTCGCCACCGGCCCCACCGAGGAGCCGTGGGAGGACCTGCATCCCCCCATCGACCGTGACACCGAGCGGCGCACCGGGGTCGGCGCCGGCACCCTCATCGGCCTCAACGAGCAGCTGCTCACCCTGCCGGACGCCTTCAACCTGAACCCCAAGCTGGCCAAGCAGATGGACCGGCGGCGGATCGCGGTGCAGGAGGGGGAGATCGACTGGGCCACCGCGGAGGCGCTGGCGCTGGGCTCGCTGCTGCTCCAGGGCCGCTCCATCCGGCTCACCGGTCAGGACACCGAGCGTGGCACCTTCAGCCAGCGCCACCTCACCTTCCACGACGCCGTCACCGGCGCCCGGTGGACCCCGATGGAGCACCTCACCGGCGCCAGCGCCACCTTCGAGCTGCACAACAGCCCGCTCAGCGAGGGCGCCTGCCTCGGCTTCGAGTACGGCTACAGCGTGGCCGCGCCCGACAGCCTGGTGATCTGGGAGGCGCAGTTCGGCGACTTCGTCAACAACGCCCAGGTGATGGTCGACCAGTTCGTGGTCTCCGGCGAGGCGAAGTGGGAGCAGCGCTCGCGGCTGGTGCTGCTGCTCCCCCACGGCTACGAGGGCCAGGGCCCCGAGCACTCCAGCGCGCGTCCCGAGCGCTTCCTGCAGCTCGCCTCCACCGGCAACATCCGCGTCGCCAACTGCTCGACGGCGGCGCAGTACTTCCACCTGCTGCGCCAGCAGGCGCTGATGCAGCGTCCCCGGCCGCTGGTGATCTTCACCCCCAAGAGCCTGCTGCGCGCTCCCACCGCCCAGGCCTCGCTCGAGCAGCTCGCCGGCGGCCGCTTCCAACGGGTCATCGACGACCCCGAGATGGCGCAGAAGCGCGACCAGGTGCGCACCCTGCTGCTCACCACCGGGAAGATGTACCACGACCTCATCAACAGCCCGCTCCGCAGGCAGGCGCAGAAGACCGCGATCGCGCGCATCGAGCTGCTCGACCCGCTGCCGCTGGTGGAGATCAGCAAGCTCGTCGAGTCCTACCCCAACCTGGAGCAGCTGTTCTGGGTGCAGGAGGAGCCGATGAACATGGGCGCCTGGAACCATCTCGCCCGCCCCGTCGGCCGTCACCGTCCCTACAAGATCCGCTGGGAGTACATCGGCCGTCCCCGCCGCGCCAGTCCCAGCGAGGGCTTCCACGGTGCCCACACGATGGAGCAGGAGCGGATCATCCGCGAGGCGCTCACCGTCGAGTCGGTCACCACCGAGGAGGCGCGCAACTTCGCCAGGAGCGGCTCGCGCTCGTGAGCGAGGGGCAGGCCCCCCGGGTCGTCGTGCTCGGCGGAGGACCGGCCGGCGACGTCGCCGCGCTGCGTGCCTCGCAGCTCGGCGCGCAGGTGGTGATGGTCGAGCGCGCCGAGCTCGGCGGCACCTGCCTCAACTGGGGCTGCATCCCCACCAAGTCGCTGCTCGC
>JAQBPH010000128.1:0-4293 GCA_028287625.1 Chloroflexota bacterium
GCGGGCGCGGCGGGGCCACGCTAGCCGCGGCGCTGGCCGGGCTGATGCTGCTGCTGCCGGCGGCGGTGGGGGCGCGGGCCTACCTCGAGCGCCCCCTCGCCGAGCGCTACGGCGCGTACTCGTTCGACCTGGTGGCAGCCGCCCGGCTGGCCGCGGCGCAGCCTGGGACCGTGGTGGTGCTGGACGACCACCGGGCGCTGGTGGTGCGCTTCCTCGACGCCGGCCTGGCCGTGGACGTCGCCCTGCCGGGGACGCGGCTGCATCCGCCGCCGGGCACCACCGTGCTCGCCCGCGGCCGCCGCACCCTCGCCACCGCGGTGGGGGCGGACCCCGCCGCCCGGGCGGCCGTGGTGGAGCGCGACCCGCCGGGGACGCCGCGGCTCTGGGCCACGGTGAGCCGGTGACCCTGCTCGCCGTCCGGGCGGCCGCTCCCGTCCGGGACCGGGCCCGCCTCTCCGGCTACGCCGCCGCCCTGCTCGCCATCGGCGGGGCCGGCCTCGCCGCCCGCCTCGTCCTGCTCGGCGTGCAGCCGATCTCGCGGGACGAGGCGTTCACCGCGCTGGTGACGCGGCGCGGTTGGGGCGGGATGCTGGACGTGGTCCGCCACGACTCGGCCCCCCCGCTGAGCTACGTGCTCGACCACCTGGCCACGGCGGTGAGCTCGAGCCCGTCGCTGCTCCGGCTGCCCTCGGCGCTCGCCGGCGCCGCCGCCGTCCCGGTCGCCGCCGCCCTCGGCCGCCGCCTCGGCGGTGACGCCGCCGGGCTGGGTGCGGCCGCAGTCTGCGCAATCCTGCCGTCGCTGCTCATCCCCGCGCGCGAGGCGCGCATGTACGCGATGGCGGCGACCCTGGTGATGGCCTTCGCCCTGGTGCTGTGGCGGGCGCTGGAGCGGCCCGACCGCGGCCGGCTGGCGGTGCTGGCCACGGTGACGGCGGCCGCGCTGCTCACCCACTACCTCGACGCGGTGGCGGTGATCGCGACCGTGGTGGCGGCCGCGCTGGTGCTGGCGGAGCGGCGCGCCCTGCCGCGCGCGCTGGCGGCGGTGGCGGCCGGCTCGGTGCCGCTCGCCGCCTGGCTGCCGCTCGCCACCTCCCAGGCGGGCCACGCCGGTCAGCCCTTCTGGGCCTCGGGGTTGGGTCCCGCCCCCACCCTGGGCATCGTCACCCAGCTGCTGGCGGGGCCGGGGATCGAGCGCATCCTGCCTCGGTACACGCTGCTGGTCAGCGCCCAGGCGCTCTCCCTGGTGGGGGCGTCGATCGCCGGCGCCGCGGTGCTTCTCGGCATCGCCCGTCCCGTGGCCTCGGGATGGCGCGGAGGCTGGTACCTGGCCGTCGCCGGCCTCGGCGCCATCGGCATCCTCGCCCTGCTCAGCCTGCGCAGCCCGCTCTGGGACGCGCGCTACGCCAGCGTGCTCTGGCCCCCCCTGGTGCCGCTGCTGGGCCTGGGGCTCGCCCGCCTGCGCCGTCTCGCGGCGCTCCCGCTGGCGGGCATGGCGGCGGCGGCCCTGCTCCCCGCGTTCCTCCAGAGCCACCCCGACGTGGGCGCGCTCGCCGTCTCGCTGCGCGGGCGGGTGGGCCCGGCCGACGTGGTGC
The DNA here is from genome assembly GCA_028287625.1 of Chloroflexota bacterium. Lineage (GTDB taxonomy): Bacteria > Chloroflexota > Dormibacteria > Aeolococcales > Aeolococcaceae > CF-96. The sequence continues at coordinate 1,593 of JAQBPH010000128.1, forward strand.
TGGTCACCCCCGACCTCTACCTCCAGCTGCTCGCGGAGGGCGACGCCGCGACCGTGGCCCACACCCACGTCCCGGCGCGGACGGTGGAGTGGTACTGGGGGGTGGCCGCCTACCCCGTGGACGCGCTGATGCCCAGCGTCCCGGCCTCGGCGGCGACGGTGCGCGTGGTCAGCACCGAGGGCTACGCCCCTCCGGCGGGACCCTCGGGGCACAGGCGGACCCGGCACGGCTGCGCCGCGCTGGTCTGCGTCGACGTCTACTCGCCGCCGCCGTAGCGGCCTCTCGACTCCGCGATCTCGCGCTCCGCGGCGGCCCGGTCGGCCCAGCCGATGGTCTCCGTGCGCTTGCCGGGCTCGAGCTCCTTGTAGATGTCGAAGAAGTGGTGGATCTCCCGCTTGAGGTACTCGGGGACGTCGCCGATGTCCCGCCACTCGTTCCGCACGTCGTCGTCGAGCACGGCGAGGATCTTGGCGTCGCGCCCGTGCTCGTCGGCCATCGCGAAGACGCCGATGGGGCGGACGTGCAGGTGGCAGCCGGGAAAGGTCGGTTCGTGGAGGATGACCAGGCAGTCGAGGGGGTCGCCGTCCTCGGCGAGGGTCTCGGGGATGAAGCCGTAGTCGGCGGGGTAGCGGACGGCGGTGAAGAGCTGCCGGTCGAGCCAGATCGCCCCGGTGGTGTGGTCCATCTCGTACTTGTTCCGGCTGCCCGCCGGCACCTCCACGACGACCTCGATCCGCATCGGCGCACCTCCGGTTGGGGGCTCGGGCGACCCTGAGCGGGTCACCCGATGATGACGCTGCGGTCTCACCGCCGTCACCGGACGTCGCCCGGCGGGCCGGACGGACGGATAATCCCGCCCGATGACCCAGCTCACCGCGCTGCCCCCGGCCACCCCCGAGGCCGTCCCCCCTCCTCCTCCCGAGATGAGGTCGGGGGGCAGCGGTCGCAAGCTGGCCCGCGACCTCATCGAGGTGCTGGCCCTCGCGGTCGCCCTCTACCTCGTCATCACCGTCTGCCTGCAGACCGTGCGCGTCGACGGGCCGAGCATGATCCCGACCCTCCAGAGCAGCGACATGCTCTTCGCCGACAAGCTGACCTACCGGCTGCACGCCCCGGAGCGCGGCGACATCATCGTGCTGCGCCAGCCCGGCGACCTCAACCGCGACATCATCAAGCGCGTCATCGGCGTGCCCGGCGACACCATCCAGATCGACGGCACCTTTCACGTCGTCAACGGCCAGCCCCGCCCCGCGGTGCTGATCAAGCCGGCCGGGGCGAGCACCTTCCGGGTGCTGCCCGAGCCCTACCTCCCCGACCAGAGCAAGGACCCCTGGACCGACGTCGACTTCTGCTGCGACAGCGCCGGCAAGGCGACCAAGACGCCGGAGGCGCTGACCATCCCCAGGGACCGGTTCTTCGTCCTGGGAGACAATCGCAACATCTCCCTCGATTCCCGGTACATCGGCCTGATTCCCAGCGCCAACATCATCGCCCGGGCGCGGCTGCGCATCTGGCCGCTGAGCACCTTCGGGCTGCTGGGTCGCGGTCCCGGTCTGGCCGCCGCCATCATCCTGCCCCTCCCCTGGGGGCTGGCCCGGCGGCGCCGCCGGGTCGCCGCGCTGGTGGCGGGGACGCGCGGCCCCCGCTCACCCTAGGGGGCTGGTGCCTTTCTGAGGGTGAGGTAGCGCCAGGCCCTGCCGGTTGAGGAGAATGGGCCGCGCCTGAACAAACGTTCGTGAGGGAGGCGGATGAGCCTCGGCATGGCGCCTCGGCAGGGCGATCTTCTCGACGACATCACCAGGTTCTGCGACGCCGCCGTGAGGAAGGACAGCATCTACGGGCTGCTGCACCGTGAGCGCGACCAGCTGTTCCCGGACGAGTTCTTCGCCGACCTGTTCAGCGACATGGGCCGCCGCTCGGTGCCGCCCTCGGTGGTGGCGACGGTGATGGTGCTGCAGCGGCTTGGGGGACTCTCCGATCGGGAGGCGGTGGAGCGCTTCACCTTCGATGCGCGCTGGCGCTACGCCGCCGGCCTGGGCGGGTACGACAGCGAAGGTCCGACCCGCTTCGTGCACACCGTGCTGGTGGAGATGCGGGAGCGGCTGCGCCGGTCGAAGCGTCCCGACCGGGTCTTCGAGGTGACGCTGAGCACGGCGGCGGCCGCCAAAGTGCTGGGACGCCGCCGGGTGCTCGATTCCACCGCGCTGTACGACGCGGTGGCGACCATGGACACGGTGACCCTGATCCGGCCGGCGCTGCGCGGCCTGCTGGCGGTGGCCGGTGCGCTGGAGGAGCGTCTGCGAGCGGCGTGCACCAGCGGCGACGAGTACGCCACCGCCGCCAAGCCGCAGATCGACTGGGAGGATGCCGCGGCGCGCGAGGCGCTGATCGACTCGCGGGCCCGCGACGCCTACGCCTGCCTGGCGCTGCTGGAGGGTGAGAAGCTCGGCCCCGAGGTGTCGCAGGCCGCGGAGTTGCTGGCGGCGGTGGTGGGCCAGGATCTCGAGAAGGGCGACGACGGCTGCTTGCGGATCGCTCGACGGGTGGCTCCGGACCGGATCATCTCCACGGTCGATCCCGAGGCCCGGCACGGTCACAAGACCAGTGCGCGGGGCTTCGACGGCTACAAGGGCCACATCGCCATCGATCCCGACGCCGAGATCATCACCAGCATGAAGGTCACCGCAGGCAACGTCGGCGA
>JAQBPH010000161.1:0-25402 GCA_028287625.1 Chloroflexota bacterium
TTCGCTACTCGCCGGACGTCGTGCTGAGCGCGCACATCGTCAGCAGCCCTGCGGCTCGTGCAATCCGCCGGCTGACAGGTGCCCCATACGCTCAATACGTGTATGGACAGGAGGTGCCCGCCCGGACGCGTCTTGCTGCGTTCGCGACAAAGCGGGCGGATGCGGTGATCGCGATCAGTGCGTACACCGAGCAGCTCGCTCTGGCCTGCGGCACAGCCCCGAAGCGCATGAGGCGCATCCCCCCCGGTGTCGATCTTCCGAGCGCCGTCGCAGCGGAGATGCGCGCAGACCGACCCACGATCATCACGGTTGCCCGTCTCCGGGAACGCTACAAGGGTCACGACGTGCTCATCCGAGCGCTCCCCATCATCCGCGGCGCCGTGCCCACCGTGCAGTGGGTGGTCGTCGGCGATGGGCCGGAGCGAGCGTCCTACGAGAGCGAGGTCCGTGCGAGAGGGCTGGATGACAGCGTGACCTTCGTCGGGGTCGTGGACGACAGGGAGCGGGACGCATGGCTCGACCGGGGACATGTGTTCGCCATGCCGAGTCGGCTGGCCGATGATGGCGGTGGCGAGGGCTTCGGCATCGTCTACCTCGAGGCGGGTGCGCACGGCCTGCCGGTCATCGCCGGTGACGTCGCCGGGGCCAGGGACGCCGTGATCGATGGCGAGACCGGTCGCCTCGTCGATCCGACGGATCACCGCAAGGTCGCTGAGGCCGCCATCGAGCTCCTCACGAATCACGACCTCTCGAGGCAGATGGGTCGCGCTGGTCAGAGGAATGCTCGCGACCTCGCCTGGCCACGCATCGCAATTCGTGTGGAGCAGGTGCTTCTGGAGCTCGTCGGCACCAGCGAGTCGTTCTGACCGCGAGTTGCCGCCGTGGCCTCGGATGCCATGGCATCTTGCGACTCATCTGTTATCATGCTAAAACTTACAGTTTTGTAGCGCTACGTATAGGACCTGAACACCGGTGGGCGCCTCTCGCCGCGATAGGCCGCCGCGTTCGCTTCGCGCATGCATCCTCAGCAACTCCGCAAAATCCTCCTACGGTGGACCGCACCGATGCTGGCGCTCGCCCTCATCGGCGCCATCGTCGCCTACCTCGTCGCCGGCACCCAGAAGCCGGTCTACGAGGCGGTGGGACGGCTCCTGGTCCTGGGGCAGGTCGAGGCCTCTGCGCTGAGCGTCACCCCCGATCAGATCATCAACACCGACGCGGCGCTTCTCACCCAGACTCCGCTGCTCCAGCAGGTCATCAAGGAGCAGAGCCTTGCGGAGAGCCCGGCGGAGCTCGTCACCCGGATCACGGTCGTCCCTGAGCCCCTGACCGAGTTGATCGACGTCAAGGTGAAGGACACCGATCGCGCTCGCGCCTCCCGAATTGCCGACGGAGTGATGAACGCCTTCATTGCCACCAGTTCCCACCAGAGCTCGGCCGCCTCGGACACCGCACGGGCGAAGGTTGCGAGCGACCTCTCCAAACTGCGGCAGCAGCTGAGTGACGACCAGGCAGCGCTCGCAGCCGCTCGAAAGGGACCGGACGCCTCGAGCCTGCAGAACGCGGTCGACAGTGACAGCGCCCAGATCCTGCAGGCCGCCGAACGGCTGCGCGCCTTCGATACCGCACAGCAGCAGGCGCCCGCCATCCAGATCTCGTCGCCCGCGTCGATCCCCACCTCACCCGTCGGGGCGAGCAAGGCAACTCTCGCGGCTCTGGGCGGGTTTGCGGGCCTGCTCCTGGGACTTGGGCTCGCCGTGCTGCTCGAGTACCTCGATCAGGGTCTGCTCACCGAGGAGGACGTGCGCCAGAGGCTCAACCTTCCGACCCTGGGCAGGGTACCGAGATACTGGCCGGGTGTCCGTGGCGGCAAGGGCTCCTCCACAGCGGACAAGTGGGCCAATGCCTCCGCCGAGGCCTATCGACGGCTGCGGACGAACCTGCTCTTCAGTTCGGTCGATACCCCTCTGAAGAGCATCGTCGTCACGTCGGCCCGGGCCGGAGAGGGCAAGACGCGGACCGTGGCCAACCTCGCAGGGGTCATGGCGGCGGCAGGCCAGCGTGTCCTGATCGTCGATGCCGACATGCGCCGCCCCAGCCAGCATCGGCTGTTCGACATCCCGTTGGAGCCCGGCATGTCGGAGTTGCTCCTCGAGGCATCTCGATCTCAACCGTCCGAGCTCAAAGGCGGCCGGTCGACTCGGTTCCCGAACCTGTCGATCATCACGGCAGGAACCATTCCTCCCAACCCGTCCGAGCTGCTCGCGTCCAAGCACAGCGCCAGCGTCGTGCGACTGCTCGAAAGGCAGCATGACCTGGTGGTCATCGACACACCGCCCTCGCAGGTCGTGACCGATGCCCTGAGCCTGGCCGCTGCGGCGTCCGGGACGGTCCTCGTCATCGAGGCGGGGAAGACCAACGCTCGGCAGGCGGAGGAGGCGATCGCGGCTCTGCGCGGGGTGGGAGCCAATGTCGTGGGCATCGTCCTGAACAAGGCAAAGCGGAGTCGCCGGACAAGCTACTACTACTCGACCTACGTGTCGCGGGTCGAGGACGGCGTTCGTGCGACCTCCGCACCCACCAACGGCGACGCCGGCAAGGACGTCGCCTGGCTGCCACTCGGCAGTCCGGAGTCGACGGAGACGGCGCCTATGGCGTCGCCACGATCGAAGGGGTGAGGCGTAGTCGTCGTCATGGTGGCGGTGGCGTCCGATAAAGGTCAACCGGTCGATGTAGGCCGGTCGCCCGCGCTATCTATATTGGCTATCTCCCCCGTCGGGGTTGTTGGGGGCGCGGAGATCGTCCTACTCACACTGCTGAGCGGCTTGGAGCAGCGGGGGGTGCGAACTGGACTGATCAGCCTTGGAGAGGGGCCCCTCGTGGCAGAGGCAGCGCTCTGGGGCCTCAGGTCAGTCGAGAGTGGGCCACGCCTCTCGTTCCACGATCCACCATCGGTGCTGAGCGCGGTCCGGATGATGCGTTGGGCAGCGCGGGCATGGCGCCCAGACGTGCTGCTTTCGAGCCATGTCAAAGGGCAGTTCCTCAGCCGGCTTGCTCTGCCTGCACGCCGAATCGGGCGCGTCGCGATTCTTCATGATCCGCCGGATCGGTCACGGCGTGACCGCCTATGTGGGCGCTTTTCGGAGGTGCGCATCACCAGTAGCGAGGAGACGAGACGTGCATATGTCGAATTGGGAGTCCGCAGTGCGCCAACCGTCATCGAGCCCGGGGTGGACCGCCACCGGTTAACTGAAAGCGCTCGCCGGGGCACCGCCGAGAAGGTCTTCGCAGCATGTGGACTCGCGCCGTTTGGTGGTCCACGGATCCTGATGGTGGGACGTATGCAGAGATTCAAGGGAGGGCTCGACTTCATCGATATGGCGGATCGACTCCTCAGGGGCCGTCGGGGCCGGTCCGCACAGTTTCTGTTGATCGGTCCGGATGAGAAGAACGCCCCTGGCATGCGTGCCACCCTAGCGAGGGAGATCGCCAGCAGAGGCCTCGAGGCGTCGGTGGGCCTTGGGGAACGGGCGGAAGCCGACGACTTGGCGGCCGCGATGGCTCAGGCCACCCTGCTCGTCCACCCTGCACACGCGGAGCCGTTCGGGATGGTCGTGGTCGAGGCGCTTGCCCTGGGAACGCCGGTCGTCGCGTACGCGGCCTCGGGGCCACGGCGGATCCTCACGGGGGGTGGCGGTACGCTGGTGGCAGTCGGTGACGTGGCCGCGCTGGAAGCCAATGTCGCGTCAGCTCTGGACGACCGACGGATCCTGGATCACTGGAGAGCAGGAACGCAGCAGGCGGCGGCTCGATTCGACTCGAGCACAATGACAGAGCGCTACCTCTCAGTGCTGCTGGCGACATCCCGAAGACATCGCGCGTCCTGAAGTGCCTTGGACGGCCCCTGGCCGCCACCGGTGGTCACCAGCGCCTCGCGGTAGACATCCAGCATGGCCGTCACGTGCTGATCCAACGCAAACGCAGACTCCACACGTAGACGACTAAGACGTCCCATCTCCTGCTGTCTCGAGCGGTCGCTCAAGAGCTCGCTGAGGGCGCCGACCCAGGCATCCGGATTCCTGGGCGGGAGCAGGAGGCCATCGACCCCGTTTGAGATGATCTCGGCGGGCCCTCCGATATCGGTAGCGGCAACCGGTGTCTCCATGGCCATCGCTTCGATGACCGATCGACCAAACGGCTCCTCCCAGGAGGGGACCAGCACCACGTTGGCGGCGCGCATCACAGTCGCCACGTCGTCACGATGACCCATGAAGGTCACGGACTCGGTCACCCCCAGCTCCTTGCTGAGTGCATGAAGGTGCTCCTCGTACGTCCGATTGTCGTATCGTGTGGAGCGATGGACGAACCGGGGTTCGCCGACCAGTAGCAGGTGCGCGCGCGGATGCTGAGGGCGGAGCTTAGCGAGAATGCGAATGGCGTCATCCTGCCCCTTCCAAGGCGTGATCTGGCCGATCACGGCGAGAAGATCAACATCCGGCTTGATGAGCAATCGATCTCGCGCTTGGTCGCGTGGCAGCGTGTGAGGCGTGAAACGTCTGAGGTCCACCGCGTTGTGCACCCAGCGAATCCGCCCGTGACCTCCTCCAGAGAAGCGTTCCGCGGTATAGCGCGAGTTGGCGACGATGGTCGCCGCCCGACCTCGGAGAAGCCGTGACGACAGACGAGCGACGGACGTGTCAGGAAGGCAGTCGCGCACGTGCACGATCAGCGGCGCTCGCGCACCCGGCAGCGCAAGTGCGGCGACCAGGCCGGCTCGCACCGAGTTGGCGTGCACGATGTCCACGTGGGGGCGTCGGCGAGCGCGGCGCGAGATACTCCTGGCACCCGAAGCCATGTGGAGCAGTCCCACGGTCGTCTGTACAGGGTGTAGGCGCAGGCTCGCGTCTGTCCCCCGGATGGGCAGCACACACAGATCGAGAGCTGACACCGCTCTGGCAAGGGGCCCGGGTGGGCATGCGACGACTGCCTCGACATCCCGGGGTAGGCCTCTGAGGAGGTCAAGGAGTGACAGCTCTGCCCCACTCATGTTTCCGGTGTGGTTGACGTACAGAATCCGCACGGCTCAGCAAGTCGCGGTGTGGAACGGTGGTGATTGCCCAGTCGAAGGCCTTGCGGGGCTCGCGCCGCACGCGGTCACTCAGGCGCCCCAAGCGCGCGCCGCTCCAGCCACACGCGATTTGACCAGCCAACAAGCAGCCACAGTAAAGGTGCGATTGCGTAGTAGCCTCCGTTGAGCCATTGCCCGAGTGAGATGACAAGAAGCCCCATAACTGCTAGAGCGGCACGGTCTCGGGTGCGGAGACAGAGTTGACCCACGCGGCGGAACGTCACCGCCACGATCGCCAAGAAGAGGAAGCCTCCGGCGACACCCAGGCTGACGAACGCATTTGACGCATCTACCTCGGTGCTGACGGAGGGAGGCGCGACACCCTGTCGATTGACAATAGACGCATGGTCAGAGGCGAGGCTGGTCGCGCCGGTTCCCAGGCCCAGGGGGTGTGAGAAGCTGTTGAGCATGCCGCTGATGACAATCTGCTCATGCAGAACAAGTGTGGACTGATCGGAGTTGAATGGATTGGTGAGACCCCCGACCTGATGTGCCAGCAGCGCACTTCCAGAATGCTTTGCGCTCGTGGAAAGAGATGATCCGATCACCTGGTTCATAGCGACCGCTCCAGCGACGCCCAGCACGACGATGACGCAGGTAAGCCGACCGCTCCCGGTGCGCATCCCAGCCAGCAACAGGAGCGCGAAGAAGGCGAAGATGACGATGCCGCGACTGCTGTCGAGAAACAGGGCGATGGCAAGAGGCGGAATCGCGATGAGGGCGAGGGTTCGCCCATATGTGACCCAGACGGCGGCGAGCACAAGGCCGATGGCGAGATAGGCAGCGTATTCGGCAGAGCTCGCGAGGGTTCCGAAGGCGCGGGTGACGCCAGCGACGTTCAGAGCGGCGTAGCCGTTGACGTCTAGCCATTGTGCGTCCCAGGGCGGCAGCCCCGCCGAGGTCTGCCAGAGTCCGTAGAACCCTATGATGACGGCCGCGACCACGAGGATCGGTAATAAGGTCGTCACCAATTGCCGGTCGACCAGTTCCCGGCCGATGAAGAACCAAAGCAGAGGCGCTCCGAGAAAGAGCAGGCCCGTGATGCCGACCAGGAGCCCACCGCCCTCTGGATTGGCAACCTCGAGAAGAGTGAGGACGATCAGCGCCAGAATCAGGTTGGAAAGTAGGTCTCCGGTGAACGGTCGACGCTGGAGAAATAGGCGTCCGACCAAAAAAAGTGAAAGACAGGGCGCCACGAGAAGCAGCGCATCGCTGCTGCTCCAACCGGCGATTGGGATAAGACCGCGTCGGACCAGCCCGAGGAAGGGAAGGAGCACCATGGCGGCCACGACGGCCCCACGTGGGCGCCGCAGCGCGATGATGCATATGCTGAAGGCGCTCAGGGTGGCCAGCACAGGGCGGTCCAAGCTAGGGCGAAGTGCGGTTAGCCCCGAAACCACGCCGACCACCAGCACCGCGACCGAGACGAGCGTGACCCTGCGACTGGGTACCCATGGGAGCGGGCCGAAGGTCATTCCTAGTTCAGCCATTCGTCAGGGTCTCCGCGGCGGCGATCGGTGGAGGAGCCAGAGAACCTCTGGCGTCTGTCCGTGAGGAGGGCGGAGAGGCGAGCCATTTGCCGATGCTCGCGTACAGGGCGTAGTAGGAGTCGACCGCAGCAGCCCAACTGTATCCCTGGACGGCGCGTCGGGCGGACTCGCCCATACGCCTACGCAGATCGGCGTTCGCTCCCAACGCGTCCAGACGGTCTGCGATCTGTGCGGGGTCTCGCTCAACGAACCAGCCATTCTTTCCATCCACGAGGAGGTCCTCTACACCGCTGACCCGTGTGACCAGCAGTGGTAGCCCAGCCGCGGCGGCCTCATAGGTGACCAGAGAGAATGTTTCGTACGCAGTGGGGAGCAGGAACGCGTCTGCGGCGGCGTAATACGGAGCGGTCCCCGAAGGCGTGCCCGCGAAGTGCGTCCGCGCCTCTGAGCCCGCTGCCGCCGCGATGCGTCGTGATGTCATGATATCCCCGGAGCCGACCACTAGGAGGTGCCAATCAGGCGTCTTGGCGATGGCTTCGATGGCCAGTCGTAAGCCCTTGCGTTCCCAGTCGCCGCCCACGAAGAGGGCCAGGTGCTGCCCGGCGCGGATTGTCAGGGTGGCACGGACTGCGTCCCGTTGATCCGAGGAGTCATCGCCTCGACCATGGTCCACGCCGAGCGGTATGACACTGGTGTGGGCCGCCATGAGCGGGAAGTGCACCGAAAGCTCGCGGGCCAAACCCTGCGAGTCACCCACGACATGGCCGGTGACCGCTGGCCGATAGCACCAGCGCTCGCCCGCCCGTTTCAACGGTTCTGCACAAAGGGCGTTCAACCGGTACGGCAGTGAGCTGCGGCTTCGCGACACGAAGCCTCTCTTGGCGTGGGTGCCGTGGTGGAGATGATGCACGGTGGACATCTCCGCCCGGTTCATGACGATCGCGCCGGTAGTGTGGAGCACGCCTCGCCGGTGGCGCAGCGTCAGGATGGACGCGAACACAAAAAACCACGGATAGGCGACAACGAAGGGCCGACTGGGACCGGCCACGCGGATGAAGCGGAGGGCCGGATGCGGAGGTAACTCGCACCTGCGCGCGATAACGGTGACGCGGACTCCGCGCTGCAGGATGCCGGCGACAAGCTCGGTCAGCTGGCGCTCCATGCCGCCGATCGGGGCCACGTCGTTGGCCACGATGGTGACTTCCCTGGTACAGCTGGAGGTGCCCCTCGAGCGGTGGCGCCAGGCGATCATGTAGCGCTCATCTTGGGAGGGTGGTTCACGAGCGTGTACAGAGAACGACGGATCGTCCGCGGTGCCCGCGCATGACAGCGGTTCGTCAGCCGAGGACCACGTCGTCTCACGCTGGAGGTCTCGCAACCTTCGAGCAAAATCGTGTATGCCGATACCCGTCGATCGCCGCCGGCGAGATGTGGTGCGAATGCCGCTGACAAGATCACGAGAGATGTGGCCGACATGGACGCGACACGCTGCCAACCCGCTGGTCGCGCACTGACAAACTCGGCGGGGCAGTACCGGTTCGTGCGGATAAAGGGTGGCGCTGTGGAACGCGATTGTAGCTCGCTCCTGTTCAACTGCCGCCGATTCGGGAGTGTCCGCACTATGCAGCATCCGCTCGGGGGACACGCGGCAAATGCGTACGACACACCAAGCGCCGTAGCGGGATGTGTACTGTTCGACAGTAGAGCACCGCGGCGACAACAAACACGGCTGCGTAGCTGAAGCTCGATATGAGCGCTGCCGCCATGATCCCTCCTCCTCTAGGAAGCACGAGCAGCAGTCCCGGAGCAGTCACAACCAATCCGGCGAACTGCGCCAGGGAGGCCGAGAATGGTCTATTTGTCGCGTATAAGCCCTGCACAAGAACGCCAGCGCTTACGAACAATACGGTCCCGGGTAGGAGCAGTCGCATCGGTGCAACGCTGTCGACGAATGCGGCGCCGTAGGCGAGCCTCAAAGCAGAAGGCCCTACGGCGGCGAGGAGGATGGCGATTGCTCCCGCGATCGCCGCGGATGCGCGCATGGTTCCTAGGACGAGACTAGCCTGATCATCGCCGACTCTTCGGGCGGCCATGGGCAGAACTATCAGCGACAGGGCGCCGGCAAATGACAAGATCATGCCAGACACGCTAACAGCCACCGCGTAGACACCTATTTGGGGCGCCAGCACGAACGCCGGCAGCAGCAGCATGTCCAGCCTGGTATTCATGAGGCCTGCGACGTTGGTGCCGTGGGCCTTGAGCCCATACCAGAGAGTCGTCTGCGCAAGGCGCATGCTGGGGCGTCCAATGCCAAGGCGCCTGATCACCCTGATGGCACCTGCCAGGGTCGCAACAGTGCCGACCATAGCCACTGTCACGAGCGCCATCCCTACGTCGAGGCGATGTGCCGCGCTCAGTGCCAGGTAGAGGGCTAGAGTGGCTAGGGGTTGCAGAATCCGCTGCAGGTTGTACAGCGCGAAATCCTGGTCTCCGAATAGAGCTCCAAAGGAGACATCACCCAACACGGTCCCTGCGGCGGTCAGCACAAAGACTTCTGCAAGACCGCGCGTGGCCGAAGTTTGGGCAGAAAACGTAATGTGAACCACAGCTTCGGCCGCCGCGATCGCTAAAAGTCCTAGCGGCAGCGCCAGCAGTGCGTAGGTGGCCACCAAAGCCCGACCTTCCTCCGGGCGCCTGGCCTGGTGGTACGTCACGGCCTGACCCCCGCCCAATCCGACGATCCAAGCGACGAACGGCGCTACCGCCAGGATCGCTGTCAACTCCCCGCGCCCTGTGGCGCCCAGCACTCTGGCGAGCACGATGCCAGTCGCCAGGTTGGCAGCAAGTGCGACGGCGGTCGCTGCCAGGGTCGTGGTGCCAGCGCGTCCAACTCCCGGTGCTTTCACTTTGCGAAAGAGAGTGCGGAGAACAGTAGGTGGGGCATGCGAGCGGAATCGTGTGCCCATGCTCAGACCCGGAACTCTATCGCGCTCGAGGCGGGGGCGCCGTCGTGCGGCGCGGTCGATGCACCCGGATGCAGGTTCATGTACGTTAGACGGTAACCATAGCCATGGTCAGCCGCACGGCCGTCGCGGCCGTTTATCAAGGGTGGCACGGTGAGGAATGTCTTGGAGCGCGTCGGCTGCTGGGGGCCGTGGCGGGCGCCACAGACGCGGGCTTCACGAGCGTGCCGTCAGCGGCACGCACCATACGCTTGCGGTGGACGTGCGCCGACGCCACTTGGAGCCTGGTCCGGGCTGGCAGTGACGCGGTGTCGCCAGCGCACGGTCGCCCTATGAAGTGGTGCATACGTCCGCGCCGCGTTCGCCGAGCCGTCGCCGATGGGTCGGACTTCGTGGCGAGAGTTATGGTCGGCACGCGAGTTACTCGGGACCCGTCCGAGGAACGACGCTGAGGGAGAAAGGGGACGGCCCCGTGTGTCAGCTCGGCCGATTGTGATGTTCTCCAAGCATTGCCATGGCACATCATGGTCCGCTAGCGCACCCTCCGGTGCTCGCTCTGCGCCGCCGGGGAAACGCGTTGACTGACGCGTGGGGTCGCGGCGCCGTTCGTGGTCTGGAGCATCTGGGCGCAGGTGCGCAGGTCGGCATCGACCATCATTGCGACCAGCTCCGGGAAGGTGGTTGTGGGCGTCCAGCCGAGCCGGTCGCGCGCCCTGCCAGCATCACCGATGAGCAGGTCCACCTCGGCGGGACGGAGGAACCGGGGGTCCGTCACGACGTGGTCATTCCAGTCGAGGCCGGCGTGAGCGAAGGCACGGTCGCAGAACTCCTCGACGCTGTGGGTCTCCCCTGTGGCGATCACATAGTCCTTGGGTTCGTCCTGCTGGAGCATGAGATGCATGGCGCGGACATAGTCGCTGGCGAACCCCCAGTCGCGCTTGGCGCTGAGATTGCCGAGGGACAGTTGTTGCTGGAGCCCGAGCTTGATCCGCGCCACTCCGTTGGTGATCTTGCGGGTCACAAACTCGAGGCCACGTCGCGGCGACTCGTGGTTGAAGAGGATTCCGCTGCAGGCGAACATCCCGTAGCTCTCTCGGTAGTTGACAGTGATGTGGTGACCGTACACCTTGGCGACGCCGTACGGCGACCGGGGATGGAATGAGGTGCCCTCGTTCTGGGGGGTCTCGCGCACCTTGCCGAACATCTCACTGCTCGAGGCTTGGTAGAAGCGGATCCGGCTGTTGACGGTTCGGATCGCGTCCAGCATGCGCACCACGCCTAGTCCGGTGATCTCTCCGGTGAGGGCTGCCTGTTTGAATGACAGTGCCACGAAGCTCACGGCGCCGAGGTTGTAGACCTCGTCTGGCTGGCACGTCTCGAGTGCGGCAATGAGCGACGACTGGTCGAGAAGGTCGCCTTCGACGAACTCGAGCCCGGGGCAGAGCTGCTCCACTGTGGTCAGGCGTGGGTTGTTCTGGCCGCGTACCAGGCCGTGCACGGTGTAGCCCTTGGCCAGGAGGAGCTGGGCGAGGTAGGACCCATCCTGGCCTGTGATCCCGGTGATCAGCGCGCTGGTCAGCTGCGTTCCTCCCCGTTGTGCCAGTCATGGCTCTGGAAGTGAGGTCGACGGTCAGCCGGTCAGACCATGCTGAACACTCTTTCGGGTGACATTCACGAGAGAACGGCAACCGCGCTACAGGCGTTCCCATCGGGGTTCTGCGGGAACCAGCAGAAGTCGAATCGTATCAGATCTGTAAGATCGATGCGAAGAGCGGGGCCCGCTCATGGGGTGGTGCCGGCGCAAGCCCGCCACCGCTGACGTTGGGGCTGTCACGGGAGGCCGTCGTCAGGCCGCCACCTGCGTCACCAGGTCCTGCAAGCGTGCGGTGAATCCAGGCTCCGAGTATTGCTCCGCATGTGCCTGGATCCTGGGTCGATCCCATCGTTGTTGCGCGAGGCGGAGGACCGCATCGCGAACGGCCGAGGGCTCCGCGCGCTCGAAGAAGACCCCGGTGTCCCCCTCGACGACGGTGTCGAGGAACCCGCCCCAGCGGAGCACGGCGACGGGCTTGCCGAAGGAGGCCGCCTCCAGCGGCGTCAGGCCGTAGTCCTCGTAGGATGCCGCGACGAGCCCCAGGCTCTCGGCGTAGAGCCACCGAAGCTGCTCGTCGGTGACGCTCCCCAGGACACGGACGTTCGGACCGGCCAGAGCGGTCAGCCGGCCGATCTCCGGACCGGAGCCCACGACGATGAGCCGCTGGTCCCTCATGCCGTTGACCGCCTCCACGATGGCGTCGACGTTCTTGTACGGCAGCAGGCGGGAGACGCACAGAAGGAAGCCGGGCTCGACGCCATCAACGGGTTGCTGGTGGCCCCCGGGGTCGATGGTATGCGGCGGTGGCAGAAGGTCGGCATCGATGCCGTAGACGGCCCTGATGCTGTCGCGCATCATCGTGGAGCTGGTGACATAGCGGTCCGCGGTACGCGCGGCCCGACGGTCCCAGCCCCGCAGCAGTGGCGTCAGGGCGCTCAACAGGGCCCTGGCGCCAGCGCGCCCGGTTCCCAGGTACCGCTCAGCCTGATAGAGCCAGCGAGCGGGCGCATAGCAGTAGACCAGTTTGCGCCCCTCGGTCCGGATGCCGTGGGACCAACCGCTGGAGCTGCAGACGGTGACATCCGCTCTCACGCGAAGCCGCGAGAAGGCCGGCGCCAGCAGAGGCAGGGCAAGCCGGTGGTTGTGCCGCAGAGCTCCCACCCGGTTGATGGACAGGGTACGAACATCGGTACCGCGAAAGCCGGGTAGCGTCGCCTCCGGATCGTACAGCGACGTGTAGAGGGGAGCGCCGGGGAACGCCTTCTGCATCGACAGGACCACCCGCTCGGCCCCGCCACGCTGGGTGAGGTAGTCGTGAACGAGCGCGACCTCCATCAGTACGCTCCCTGCGGCCTGATCACCGCCGAGAGGGTCTTCCAGAGCAGCGTGAGGTCGAGCGCGACCGACCAGTTCTCCACGTAGTGCAGATCGAGGCGCACCGTCTCCTCCCACGCGAGGTCCGAGCGGCCGCTCACCTGCCACAGGCCGGTGATGCCCGGCTTGACGAGGAGGCGGCGACGCGCATCGTCGCCGTACTTCTCCACCTCGCGTGCCAGAGGAGGCCTCGGACCCACCAGGGACATGGAGCCGCGGAGCACGTCCCACAGCTGGGGCAGCTCGTCCAGCGAGTAGCGGCGCAGCTGCCGGCCAAGGGGCGTGACCCGCGGATCCTCGCGGATCTTGAACAGCTCCCCGTCGTGGAGGTTCAGGTGTGCGAGGTCGGTGAGCCGGCGATCCGCACCGTTGTGCATGGTGCGGAACTTGTGGATCGTGAAGTGGTCGCCGTGGCGGCCCACCCGCTCCTGCCGGTAGAGGATCGGGCGCCCGTGACTGATCAGGGCGGCCGCCGCGATCACTGCCAGCGCGGGGGCGGCGATGAGGAGGAGCAGGCCGGCGCCGAGCCGGTCGATGCACTCCTTCAGGACACGCTGCCTGCCACGGAACTCCGGCTCCTCGATGTGGAGCAACGGGAGCCCGGCGACCGGACGGACGAGAATGCGAGGCCCCGCCAGGTCGGCGGCGTCGGGGGCGACGAGCAGCTTGATCCCCGTCCCCTCCAGGCGCCAGGAGAGGCGCTGGAGGCCGTTGTGGCCCAGCGTGTCGCCAGACGACATCGCGATCGTGTCTGCGCCGAGGCGGCGGACGGTCTCGAGCAGGACCTCCGCGGAGGTGCGGGTCTGGCGAGCGACCGCGTCGAGGTCGTCGGCGCGGCCGAGCCAGGGAAGGTCCGCGGACCCCACCACCGTGTAGCCGGTGAACGCGGTGCGGCGCATGTGTCGAGCAAGGCGCTCGGTGCTCTCCTGTGAGCCGACCACCACCACGCGATGGATGGCGGCGCCCGTGGCCAGGTAGCGATGCAGACCCTTGCGCGTGACGTGGCGGCAGATCAGCGTGCCGAGGATGGCAAGGGGCACGCTGGTCCCGACGAACCCGCGGGAGAGCTCGAGGTGCAGAGCGAAGGCGGCGGCGGCGATCCCCGCGGTGAACCAGACGGCGGTGTTGAGCACCCGGCGGTACTCCTCGGCGCCGGCCGCGAGGATGGTGCGATCGTACGCATGGCCGAGCGCCATGGCCGACACCCACAGGACGGGAAAGCCGAGGGCAACGGCGCTGTAGGGGAGGCCGGCGATGGCGGGAAGCGAGCCGTCGAATCGGACGTCGAGGCCGCAGAGCACCGCGAGCGTGGCGACGAGGGCATCGACAAGGACGAGGAACGCGACCTCGAGCCGAAGTGAGAGCGAGTGCGGCACAGCTGCGAGGCCGAGGCCCGGAGTCGATCGAGGGGAGTCTTCTCCCGCGGACACCGACGGCCGGGCGTACGTGTCGACAGTTGTCACAGGTGAGCGTCCCCACATTTGCGAGTGCTCGTCACCGGCGGCGTCAGGCGCTGTCCTGGCGGGGACGGGTGACCGCCGGCAACGTATCAGCGCCGCCGACGTTCATCCTGCCCGTACGGGGATGCGTCACCGATCGTTCGCGGCCCATCGCGAACCGTTGCGCATCTCGCGCCGCCGTCACCCAGGCGTGTGTGTGCTGTGACAGCGGGGAGGTGGGCCAGCCACACCCATCCGTTGCGAGCGCGCTGCCCGGGTGACCCGGCCAGGGCCGACCCGCCGGCCCGAGGCGTTCATCCGCCGGTTTGTGTACCCTGCGCGTACGGTTAGGTTAGGCAAAAGGTTAGGAGTTCAGACCCGGCCATCCCGGAGGAGCCCTGACGCTCTCGATGCGATGCGGATAGAGTTCGGCACGATGCTCTTCTCCGTCTCGCGCTCTCCGGTGGCCTCGGGCTCAGTGGGGCTGGTCAGAGCGCGGGGCGCGCCTGTCTGACGTGTGTGGGATCTGTGGGTCCACAGCGGCCGACGCCGGCGAGGCGGTGGGGAGGATGAACGCGCTTCTCCGGCACCGCGGCCCGGACGACGAGGGTGTGTATCTCGATGGACGGGCCGGCGTGGGCATCGCGGCTCGCCGGCTGAGCGTCATCGACGTGGAAGGGGGCCACCAGCCGCTCGCAAACGAGGATGGCACCGTATGGGCCGCGCTGAACGGGGAGATCTACAACCACCCTGACCTCCGGGAGCGCCTGCGAGCCGAAGGACACATCTTCGCGACGGGAACCGACACCGAAATTCTCGTCCATGCCTATGAGCAGTACGGTGAGGACCTGGTTCATCACCTGGACGGGATGTTCGCCTTCGCCGTCTGGGATGCTCCGCGCCGCCGGCTGCTGGTTGTCCGGGACCGCTTCGGAGAGAAGCCACTCTATTACACGGATCGTGGCGGCGCGCTCACCTTCGCCTCGGAGCTGACCGCGCTGCGCTCCGGCGTCCCCGGGAGCTGGGAGCTCGACCCGACAGCGATCGACGCGTTCTTTGTGCTCGGGTACATCCCCGGGCCCGGGACCGTGTTCTCGAACGCGTGGCAGCTGCCGCCGGGGCACCTGCTCATCTGGGATGTCGACCACCCAGGGGTCAGGCTTCGCCGCTACTGGACACCTCCGGTGTCACACGCGGAGGGCGGAGTGCCGGTGGCCGGGCTCGTCTCCGAGACGCGGCGGCTGTTGGAGCGCTCGGTGGCGGCGCGGATGATCGCCGACGTCCCGCTGGGCGTCCTGCTCAGTGGCGGGGTGGATTCGACGCTGGTCGCCGCGATCGCCGCCGCGGCGAGCAGCAGGCGGCTGAAGACCTTCACGGTCGGGTACGACACCGGTGCGGTCAACGAGCTGGAGCCGGCGCGTCGAGCGGCGGCGGCGCTCGGCAGCGACCATCACCAGGTCGTGCTGAGGTCGAGCGATGTCGCCGCCCGGGTCAGTCGCGTCATCGCGGCGCTCGACCAACCCCTTGCGGACGAGGCGCTGGTGGCGATGCACGCCCTCGCCGAGTTCGCACGGCAGGAGGTGACCGTCGTCATCGGCGGAGAGGGCGCGGACGAGCTCTTCTGTGGATACCCTCGCTACACATGGCTGTCGCGGGCGGAGCGGCTTCACCGTGTGGCGCCCCGACGGGCCCTGGCAGTGGCGAGCCGTGCAGCATCGGCCCTCGGGGACTCGAGGAGAGCGCGGCGGCTCCGCGATCTGCTGACGGCGCAGTCCACGGCGGTGCGCAGCGCATCCTGGGTGACAGCGGGACGCCCTGAGGCCCGTGACCACGTGTACGGTCCGCGACTGCACGCCGACATGGCGACGATGGAGGGGATCGTCGGCCCCGCGCAGGAGAATGGAGCATGCGGGCGCGCTGTCGCGGCCGCGATGCGCCGCGACCAGGAGGTCTGGCTCCCGGACGATGTGCTGATGAAGGCCGATCGCGCGAGCATGCAGGTGTCCCTCGAGCTGCGAACTCCGTACCTGGAACGGGACCTCGCGGCGTTCGCCTACAGCGTCCCCATCGATGTGCACCGCCGTGGCGGCGGCAAGTACCTGCTCCGTGAGACGCTGGCGCAGCTCATGCCGGGTACCGTGTCCCATCGTAGGAAGGTGGCCTTCCGCACGCCGACCGTGGACTGGTTGAGGGGTCCGTTGAAACCCCTGCTCGAGGAGCACGTTCTCCACGGCGCACTCACCGGGGAGGGCTGGTTCGACCTGGCGGCGCTCACCGGGCTGGCACGGCAGCACTGGGACGGGCAGGAGGACCACACCGGTGTCCTGTGGCCCGCCCTGACGCTCGGCCTGTGGCTGGACTCGCTCGGGTCCGCGGCGCGGGCGTAGAGCCACGGGCCTCGCGGGTGGCCGGCTGACCTAGGAGAGCGCGGACCACGTGTGATCGCGATCGATCGACATCGACGACTCGCTGCGACGACCATCCGGCCACACCACGAGAACGTGGGCGGGCCAGCTCAGCGCCTGCACCTGTTTCGTCCAGGTGAGCTGATATCCGACCCTGCCGCCGGACGGGTGCGCAAAGGAACCGTGATAGTCCACCTCGAGGCCGAGGTCGCCACCCGATGGCACCACCAGGTAGTAGCCGACCACCAGGCGTCCGTTCTCGTGGGTGATGTCCTCGGCGCTCACCGGGGCGGTCTGTCCAGTCGCCGTGAGCAGGAGGCCGTCGACCGTGGCGTCCTCCGGGAGGTAGACGCGGACGTAGTCACGATATGCGCCGCCGGAGCCCGTGACCAGCGCCGCGTCCCCGGCGTTGGTCGGCTTGTTGTCGTGGTAGGTCAGTGTCAGCCTGTCGTGGGCGGTGCCGTCGGACGTGATGCCGACGGCGAGGTCGAACCGGCGGGTCACCAGCAGGTCGGCCTTGCTGCCCGAGAGGTTTGCGTCGGCGACGAGGATTCCGTCGTTCGGCCCCACCGAGGTGAGCGCCCCGGAGGCGTGGTAGGCGGCGACGACGCTCTGCACCTTCGGGTCGGAGAAGCTCATCACGATGTGCCGGCCCTGGATGCCGAGCGCCAGCGCCGAGGCGAGCTTCGGGTAGCTCTCGACCGGGGCGTGCAGCACCTTGGTGAGCACGGCCTGGCCGAGGGGAGCGAGGTAGGCGTTCCCCGGATCACCGGGCCGGGCCCTGTTGATGATGCTGTTGATCTCCCGCAGCGCGTTGTCCGCGGTGATCACCTGCGGGTAGGGCGGCACCTGCACCGGCCCGAGCACCCCGAGCACCTCGCTGAGGGCCGTGGGGTCGACGCTGATCACGCCGTCGACGTGCTCTCCGGTGGCCAGCTCGTAGAAGTGCTGCACCTCGGCGGCGCTGGTGGGGAAGTCCGCGGACCAGTTCGCGTCGGACAGTTCCCACGGGTGCCCGTGGAAGAGGTGGTCGTCGAGCGGCGTGGGCGCCGGGATGGAGGTGACCAGGTTGTTCGCGAAGTCGGACATGCGGAACCGGGTCGAGGTGATGGTCCCGTCGGTCAACGTGATGTCGCCGATGCTGCCGATGAAGCCGCCACCCGGGCGCTCCTCGGCGGAGTTGCCGAGCAGGATCAGGTAGCTGTGCCTCCCCGGGCCGGCGGCGACGGTGATCGCGTCGAGCACGTCCCGCAGCGGCTTCACCGCGTCGACGAGCCTGGGCACGTCCCGGGCGACGGTGGCCTGGGCCGAGCCCAGGGGGCCGGACACGCGCCTGGAGGGAACCCGGCCGGCGGCGGCCGACAGCGCGGCGACGTCGGCGCTGGCGCGGTCGAGGGCCGAGCGGTTCTGCACCGCCGCGGTGATGACACGAGTCAGCGCGGCGGAGTGATCCGCGGGATCGGGCAGCATGTCGTTGAGCAGCGGGACCACGTCGAGCCCGAGCCGAACCCCGGCGATGCCGGTCTGCCGCAGGGCGCGCGCGACCTGGACCTGGTTACCCACCCAGGGCAGATGACCGGTGGCGCTGATCACCCAGCCGTTGTCGAGCACCGCCGACCTGGTGCCGAGGTCGGCCGACGCCCGTTGGAGGAGCGATGCGGCCTGCGCGACCCGAGCCCGGTCGAGGTGCGCCGGGTCGTTGCGCAGTAGAGCCTCGGCCTGCATCGCGGCGGTCCTGCCGTCCTGGAGGGCCCGCACCGCCGGCAGGTAGCGCACCGCGACGTCGACGGCGAGCACCGCCAGCAGCATCACCGGGACGCCGATGAGCGCGAGGCGGAGCCATCGCCGCCGCAGCCAGCCGATCATCGGGGCGGGATCAGTCCGGGGTCCGGACGCGGCGTCCCACGCTGACGTAGGTGTAGCCGAGGCGCGCCAGGTCGCGGCCGTCGAGACAGTTGCGCCCGTCGACCACCAGCCGGCGCGAGGCCAGCCGTCCCACGCGATCCCAGTCGAGGCTGCGGAACTCGGCCCACTCGGTGACGATCACCACCGCGTCGGCGCCGGTCACACACGCGTAGGGGTCGGCGACCATCGAGACGCCCGGAAGGAGCGGCGTTGCCCGCTCGATCGCCACCGGGTCGGTGGCGGTCACCACGGCGCCGAGGTCGACGAGGTGGCGGATGATGTCGATCGAGGCCGCCTGGCGCATGTCGTCTGTGCCGGGCTTGAAGGCGAGGCCGAGGATGGCGATGCGGCGCCCCTCGACCGAGCCGCCGAGCGCGGAGACGACCTTGCCGACGAAGCGGCGTCGCTGCTGCGCGTTGACGTCGATGGCCGCCTTCAGCATCCAGAAGCTCTGGCCGTGGTAGGCGGCGACGTTCTCCAGGGCGCGAACGTCCTTGGGGAAGCAGCTGCCGCCGTAGCCGAGGCCGGCGTTGAGGAAGGAGCGGCCGATCCGCGGGTCGGCGCCGATGCCGTCTGCGACCGACTCGATGTCGGCCCCGGTGGCCTCGCAGAGCTGGGCGAGCTCGTTGATGAAGCTGATCTTCAGCGCGAGGAAGCTGTTGCTCCCGTACTTGACCAGCTCGGCGCTCGTCGAGTCGGTGACATGGGTGGTGGCGCCGTCCCGCCCGAAGAGCGCGGCGACGCGCGCGCAGGCCTGCGGGTCGTCGCCGCCGACGACGAGCCGGGCGGGGCGCCGGAGGTCCTCGAGGGCGCTCCCCTCGCGCAGGAACTCGGGGCACATCACCAGCGGGGGCGTTCCATGGTCGTGCCGGCGACCGGCTGCCAGCCGTGCCGTCGTCCCCGGGGGCACGGTGCTCTTGATCACGAGGACGGCGCCCTCGACGGCCGCCGCGGAGGCCTGGGCGAGCGCCCGCTCCACCTGGCGGAGGTCGGCCTCGCCGTCGACGGTCGGCGGGGTGCCGACGGCGATCACACAAATCCCGGCTCCGTCCATCCCCTCGTGGATGTCGCGCACCACCCGCAGCTGGCCGGTGTGGAGCACCCGGGTCAGCACCTCGTCGAGGCCCGGCTCGTGGATCGGCGCGCGGCCGTCGCGGAGGAGCCGCAGGCGCGCCTCGTCGATCTCGACCAGGCGGACGTGGCGCCCGTCCTCGGCGAGGCCGACGGCGGTGGTGAGGCCCACGTACCCGGCGCCGACGACACACACGGTCTGGTCGGACCACGTCGAGCGGGAGAGAGCGGGGGAGGGCATGGGCCGACTATCGCCTGTGCTCGCGATCTGCGCGGCCGGGTGACCGGCCCCGCACTGAATCGTCACAAGGGCCACGAGAGCCTCGGCCCACGCGCGGCAGCCCGGTCGATGGCAGCCGTCGGGGCGGGCTCCACACGCCAGATCAGTCCATGGGACTGCACCGGACAGCAGAGGGTTGGTGTCTCTCAGAACACCCATCCTGCACGGTTCGGGGGCCCGGATCGTTAGGAAGAATGGACAGCGAAACACCATGGGGGGGATCGGCAGACATGCCTGCGCACCCGGGGTTCCCGGATCGACCGTCCACGCGCTCCAGGCGGTCCGTGCTCGTGCTCGTGCTCGTCGTGAGCGGTCTCGGCGCCAGCGCCTGCGGCGTCACCATGGGACCGCCTGCGATTCAGGTCTCCATGGCGACCCCGATCACCACGCCGGCCCCGATTCCCACCACCGGCGCCACCGCTCCCCCCGCGACCGCCGCGCCGCCCACGGCTCCGGCCAGCACTCAGCCGCCGGTCGCCACGGCGCCGCCCGTTCCCGTCCCCGCTCCCACCGTGCTCGTCGCCGTCGTGCCGCCGGCCGCGGCCCCGGCCGTCCTCCCCCGGACGCCGGCCGTCCGCGCGACGCCGCCACCTGCGCCGCCCCCGCCGGTCGTCCTCAGCTCTCCCGCGGACCACCTCGTCGGCCCCGGCGTGGACGTCCTGGTCTCGCCGATGCCCCCCTACGACTGCCGCGGCTACAGCCCGCCCCTCCCCGAGGATCGGGCCATCGTCGACCCCTGCGCCCAGCCGGTCACCGGCGTGCCGCTGATCGACGGCCACAACCACACCAACCTGCTCTGGAACGCCGCCACCAGCTGGACCACCGGCACCGCCGTCCACTACGGCGGCCACAGCTGGCGGATCGTGCAGACCCGGGTCGTCGACCACTACATCACCTACTACCCGATGCCGCCCGGCGGCGCGGCCCTGCAGATCCGCACCTGCCAGCCCGACGGCATCCACGAGTGGGTGTGGGACCTGGTCCGCACCTCATGAGCAGCTCGCCGGCCGCGTGCCCCGCTGTGGTATTCAGATGGTGGGATCCGGCCCATCGACCGCCGGGCCGCATCTGACGAAGGAGACATCCATGGGCAGCGAGAAGCATCGCGGCGCGCCGAAGAAGCAGGTGAAGAAGCCGAGCCTCAAGGCGAAGGACAAGGCGGCCAAGAAGCTGGCCAGCCAGCTGGGCACACCCCTGCAGCCGCGTCCCGCGGCCGGCTCCGACACGGGCGGCGGACCGGCCTGATCACGGCGCGGCGACGGCCGCCGGCCCGGGGCTGCACCGGGCTTGGCGACCACCTCGCCGCTGCCTGCAGGCCGGTGAGCCCGGTCACGCCGCGCCACCGTCACCGCGAGGTCCGAGGGGCGCGACGCCGCCGGTAGCGGAGATATTCGGAGGCGTCAGGTGCGTCTGACAATCCTGTCAGCCCGCCGGGGGTGGCGAGTCGGGAGGCGAGTTATCCTGCTCGGGCAGGCTATGAACCCGCGGGGAGAGCACCATGAGCGTCGACGTCCGCGACACCGAGGCGAAGCGCGAGCAGTGGCGCCGTGAGCACCTCCGGCCGCGCTCCGAGCGTCCTGCGTCGACGGCGCGGGGCGTCCATCACATGGCGCTCATCTGCAGCGATCCGGAGCGGACCATCCGCTTCTACCAGGATGTCCTCGGCTTCCCCCTCATCGAGGTCATGGAGAACCGCGACTACAAGGGATCGACCCACTTCTTCCACGACATCGGCAACGGGAACCTGCTGGCCTTCTTCGACTTTCCCGGGCTGGGGCTCGAGCAGGGGGTGGAGGCCATCGGCGGGGTGCAGCACATCGCCATCTCCGTCGACCCGGCAAGCTTCGACCTCATCAAGTCGCGGGCGGATGCGGCGGGCCTGCCCTACATCGGTCCCGACCGTGGGCTGACCAACTCCATCTACGTCAAGGACCCCGACGGGATCCAGATCGAGCTGCTGAGGGAGCCCCTGCTGGTGATGGACGAGAAGGCGCTCGGGGAGTAGCGGCCGCGGCCGTCCAGGCCGCTCACTACGCCGCCGCGGCGCCCACACTGTGGGGGAACCCACCCGCGTCGAACATCCGCCGTGGCTGCACATGACCACCGCTGACGGCGAGAGCGATTGACGGGAGGTGCCGTAGCCACCCTACGGTGGGGAGGCGGAGTCGCCGTAGCGCGCAAGCTTGGCCCACCCGTGCGCGTTACATGGCGACCGTATCCGGAATCAGGCAGGGATCGGTGGTTGACATGTACTACATTCCCGTGTAGGTTGCCAGGCTGATGCCGGCGCTGCACATGGGGAAGCACGTGGGACAGGGCTTCGTTCGACGGCACCTCGTCCAGATCGCGGCACTGACCGTGGCGGTGGTCGCCGTGGCAGTGCTGGCGGTGGTGGCCTTCCGCCCGTCCGGTGGGGGGCCTGGCGTGGGTGCCGTGCGCTCGCCGGTGACGTCCCAGCCCACGGCCACCGCGGATCCGCGGGTGGATGAGGTGAAGGCGGTGGCGAGAGCGTTTGTGAAGGCTTACTGGGACAGCGCCAAGACCGGCGACACCTCCAGCGTCGATCGTCTCACGGAACGGGACAGCCAAGCCTACGGGAACGCAGCCATTGCCGCCACACTCAGTAAGACGGAACACCACAACTTCATCGCCACTCGGTTGGACATAGATGAAGGTGCTTGGCATGTAGACATCGCGTCGACCCAAGCGTCCGTAAGGATCACCTACCGGCTATATGGGCACGATGCGGAGTGGCCGACACTCGCCCCGCGTGAACCAGAGCGAGAGACACAGTCCGTTGTCGACAGCTTCACCCTTGAAGTCGTTGGTTCCAGATGGTTAGTCAAGCAGTACAACTGAGATATATCTCCTGCACCGCCAGCGCGCTGGTTGCTATTCTCGTCGCGGCGCCTGCGCAAGTAAGACCCGCCAGTGCGGCCTCCGACGGTACGCAGACGATGTCGGCCACGTTCGAGAGCACACCGCTTGGGAATAAAGTCTACGACACTATTAGCCTTCATGAGACGGATCACTTCATGACGGGCTCCGCGCGTGTACCCACCCGCCGTCGTACAAACTACTGTTATTACAGCCAGTGGCGCTACACGAGCAGCAATGCTTTCTCGGGCGATCGCCGGTACGGCGTCTACATCTACAACGCGTGCGCCGACGACCGACAGGTATTCCCCACTCCAGCGGATCCGCGCTTCGGACCATGCAACAATGACGACTCGCTCCATCCGTCGGGTAAGTACTCCCTCTGTCCAGTCCTCGAGGCACGCCACGTCCCCGCCGGCCTCGCCCCCCACGAGTGCGACGCCCTCGCCGTCGCCTCGACCTCCCTAAACGCCACCCTCACCCCGGGCACCTACGACCCCCACCTCCCAACCCTCCTCACCGCCTCCACCAGCTTCGCCAGCAACCTCGCCGAGCGCCTGTCCGACGGCACCTGCCTCGCCAACCTCGACTGGCGTGACAGCGCCTGGTCGATGCGCTGGTCCGACGGCGCCGTCGATGCCCGCCCCGGTTCCGGCCAGCAGGGCATTACCGACGCTCATCTCCTCGCGCCCCAGCCGGCTGCCGGCGACTCGACACGAACTGCCGACGTCACCGCCGTCGCCACCCTCCACCTCACCGGCGACGCCGTCGACTTCGACGACGCCGGCGCACCCACCGTCGTCCACCGCGCCGCGGACGTGCAGATCTCCAACCATCGCACCTCGACCGGGCTCCTCCCGGGCGCCGTCTATGCCCCGCCCCAGCTCGCGGTCGCCGCCGTCCCCGTCGGCCAGAAGGGTGACGGCTCCATCCCACCCCCCGATCCAAGGCAGCCCCCGCTCACCCACGCCGACACCATCCGCGGCCGGCTCCTCGAGCTGTTCCCCCGCGCTCTGGTCCTCCGTCCGGGCACCGAGACCGTGGGCGGTGCCACGGTCGGCGAGGCCAGCAGCGAGGTCGTCAGCTGGACCTACCTCGGAGGACCCACCGACGCTCCTGCTCGGGAGGCCACAGTCCCGGACACCACGGGGGTCTCCGACCGTCCGGTGGCAGTCCAGTGGAACCACGCCGAGCGTCTCGACGGTCAGCGCCGGCCGGTGGACGAGGAGGTGCCACTCCGTCTGCTCATCCGCACCACCTACCCCGACGGGCACATCGAGGATCAGACGATCACCGGCTCGATCGTGGTCAGCATCTACTACGTGGGGCTGATGGACGAGGGCTGACCGCCCGCCGTGCCCGGGTCAGCCCTCGAGTCGGTATCCCTCCCGAGAGGCGGCCTCGAGCGCACGATCGCGTGCCTCTGCAAGGACCCGATCTCTCTGAAGACCCGCGGCCACAGCGTGTCCATGGATCGACGCTCGCATCCACAGTCCGATCTGCGCGGGAAGCGGATCCGCATCCCAGCCGTCGAGAACACGTCGGCCCGCCTCCTCCGGGCTCACGTCCTCATCCGCGAAATCCACGCCACCCCGGGGGAGACCGACGTGGACCAGGCCCGTCGCCAGCAGTGCCTCCGTGACCGCGGCGGTGAGGATCCGCACCTCATCGCGGTTCGCCTGCGGGAAGTGATGCTCGACAGAACTCTCGACCCACATCACGGCACTGTGGTCGTCGGCGCTGTAGGCGAGGCTGTCGCCGAGCGCCTTCACCAGAGGATCGACGTCGATCATCCCTGGTACCTCAGCTTCACCTTGCCACGGCTGGGGATATCGAATTCCAGGGCCGGCTTCCCGTCAGCCGAGCGCGGACGCCAGATGATGAACGACGCATCCTTCAGGCGGGTGATCGCGCCCTCCGGATCGAAGCCCGCGGGCGTGACGTCGACGCCACCTCCTCGGAGGCGTTCGTGGTAGGCCGCAGCGTCGTCCGGCCCATCGGGGAGGTCGCGGACGTTGCGGAGCTCGAGTGCATCCGCGAAGGACGTGGGGGCGCCTTCCGTCGGGACCGCCAGCCCTCGGCGAGCGGCGGCGTCGGTCGCCCATGTGACGGCGTCCTGAAGGGGCATATCCGAAGCGGTGCCGTCGTGGACCGCACGCCCCAGCGGTGTTGCATTCATCCACACAGCCACCTGGGATGGGGACGGACGGCCATCCCACTGGTCGTAGATGCGGCGCTCGAGTGCCTCCGGGGCGATGTCCTCCGCCGCGAATTCGCGAAAGCCTGGTGCCGGAAGTCCCACCTCGATCAGCCCCACACCGGTGAGCGCCGCCACGGATGCTGCTGTCAAGATCCGAACCTTCTCCCGCGGATCGGGGCCGAACCACTGCTCCACCGAACCCTCGGCAGCGGCGACCCAGCTGTGATCATCAACACACCACGCGAGTGTGTCACTGAGTGCCTGCCGCAGTGCCTCGTTCACGGTCCTGTCATCCCTTGAACTTCAGTTTGAACTGACCACGCTCCGGGATCTTGAAGTCCAGGGTCGGTGGTCCGCTTGATGACGCCGGGCGAAAACCGATTCTCGTCCCGTCCGGTAACTCTGTGAGGCTGCCACCCGCGGGGTAGTCGGCAGGAGTCACGTCGACGCCGCTCGAGCGTAGGCGCTCGTAGTAAGCATGTGCATGCGCGAGGTCGTCCGGCAGCGCGTGGACGTTGACCCCGCTGCCCTTCCGCCGCGTGCCGACCAGCACCCCCTCCTCGGTGGTGATCTCCTGCCATACGTCCTCGCCCGTGGTCGGCGGCGGCGTGGAGAGGTAGCGGTCGAAGGTCCCCGATCGTCCTGGCGATCCGCTGCCCCCGCCCCCGCCCCCGCG
>JAQBPH010000212.1:0-3901 GCA_028287625.1 Chloroflexota bacterium
GTGGTGTATGTCCGAGCATGCAGTTGTGATCGCCGGCGGCGGTCCGACGGGGATGATGCTGGCGGCGGAGCTGACGCTGGCGGGGACCGACGTCCTCATCGTCGAGCGACGCGCCAGCTTCAAGCTCGAAAGCTCGCGCTCCAGAGGTCTGCACTCCCGCACCATCGAGGTGCTGGACCAGCGCGGTGTCGTCGATCGCTTCCTCGCCGAGGGGAAGGCGATGCAGGTGCAGGCGTTCGCTGGGGTCCCGATGGACATCAGCGACTTCCCCACCCGCCACAACTATGGGATGGCGCTGCTGCAGAGCCACTTCGAGCGCATCCTGGCCGGCTGGCTCGACGAGCTGGGCGTTCCCATCCTGCGCGAACGCGAGGTGACCGGTTTCACGCAAGACGACAGCGGCGTCGATGTCGCGCTGTCCGACGGCACATCGCTGCGGGCGCAGTATCTGGTTGGTTGCGACGGGGGCCGCAGCGCTGTCCGCAAGGCGGCCGGAATCGATTTCGCGGGCTGGGATCCAACCACGCGCTGGATCATTGCCGAGGTCGAGATGGAGGAGGTGCCGGAATTTGGCTTGCGTGGCGGTGGTGGCATCGGCCCAGCCGAGGATGGACGGGTGGGCGTCACCCTTATCGTGCCCGACCTGGACCGCACCGATGAGCCCACCCTGCAGGACGTCCGCGACGCGCTCATCCGGGTTGACGGCAAGGACTACGGCGTGCACAGCCCGCACTGGATCTCCAGCTTTACCGACATGACGCGTCAGGCGGTGGCGTATCGCGGCGGGCGCGTGTTGCTCGCGGGTGACGCCGCACATGTGCACGCTCCAATGGGCGGGCAGGGTTTGAACATCGGCGTGCAGGACGCTGTCAACCTGGGGTGGAAGCTGGCTCAGGTTGTCAACGGAACATCACCGGTGAGCCTTCTCGACACGTACCACGCTGAACGGCATCCGGTTGCTGCCCGCGTGCTGCAGAACACGATGGCGCAGAGAGCGGTGGGCGGCAACGACGAGCGCACGGTCGCGCTTCGCGGCATCCTGGCTGAGGTGCTGACGATGGATCAACCGCGCAAGCACATCGCCGCGATGATCTCCGGCCTCGACGTCGCCTACGACCTCGGTGGGGGACACCCGCTGCTCGGGCGCCGCATGCCCGACCTGGATCTTGTGACCGCTGATGGCCCGATCAGCGTTTTCTCGCTGCTGCACAGCGTCAAGCCCGTGCTGCTCAACTTCGGTCAGGCCGGTGGGTTCGACATCGCACCATGGGCCGAACGCGTTCAGCTCGTTGATGCCTCCTACGCCGGCATCTGGGAGCTCCCGGTGGTCGGCGAGGTGACTGCGCCGTCGGCCGTGCTCGTCAGGCCCGACGGACACGTCGCCTGGGTGGGGGAGGGAACCGATGCGGGATTGCGCGATGCGCTGACGACCTGGTTTGGACCGTGATCAGGTGATGATGTCGCTCGCAGCGATGACCGGCCAGGTCGCCTCGCCCGCTGGCCGATGAGACCCCGGCGCCGACGTCCCACGGCCGGTTCGAAAGTGTGATGTTGATGTCCGTCTTGCCACTGGCAAGCCAGGCCAGGTCGATGGCCGCCGAGCCGAGCAATACGTACCCGGAGGACAGTCGACGCGAGGCGCCCGGTGATCGCCAGCTGCAGCCGATTCATGGCCTCGCCATCGGTGCCAACGGCGAAGTCGCCCACGGTCACGATGGCCTCTCGCAGCTGCCGAGTGGCCGACGTGTGGAGTGGCCGCCCGTTGCCGAAGGCTCCGTCGCCCGTGAGGCGTCGTACCGCAGGTCCAGCAGGGGCAGATCGATCACCCCCAGCACGGGCAGGTTGTGCTCGACCAGGGTGAGGGATCTTCATGTCTCCTCCTGGGTCTGGTCGCGTGTGGGGGTCGATCGCTCCCACGAGGCTCGCAGCGAGCCGGGTGAGCGGTCGTCACCCGGCTCCGGTGATTCGCCGGCGGCCGGGGGAGCGGACGACCGGATCGAGGTCAGCTCTCTCGTGGCAGCATGGGTTGATGCCCGGCGATGCAACGCTGAGAACGGAGCGGCTCCTGCTTCGGCCCTGGAGCGCGGGCGACCGCGCCGCTTTTGCGGAGCTCAACGCCGATCCGCACGTGATGGAGTGGTTCCCGTCGACGCTCAGCCGAGCGGAGTCCGACGCGCTTGCAGAGCGGATCGAGCAGCAGATGGACGTCCACGGGTGGGGTCTGTGGGCCGTCGAGGTCCCCGGCATCGCCGACTTCATCGGCTTTGTCGGGCTGAGCCCGGCCGACGGAACGTTGGGGTATCCGTCTGTTGAGGTGGGGTGGCGGCTCGCTCCTTCGCAATGGGGCCGCGGTTATGCCCCCGAGGGGGCGCTGGCCGCACTGAGGTTTGGCTTCCAGACGCTGGAGCTGGAGGAGATCGTCTCGTTCACCTCGGCTGGCAACGTCCGATCCCGGCGCGTGATGGAGAAGCTCGGCATGGTTCGTCGACCGGAGGAGGACTTCGACCATCCGCGCATCCCGCTGATCTCACCTCTGTGCCGCCACGTTCTGTACCGCATCACTCACTCGACATTCTGGACACAGGGTCCGACTCATCGCGGAGGCTCCCACTCCCCGAGATGATGGACCACCCAAGGGTTGGAGGAGCGGGAGCCTCCCGGAGACTCGGGATGGAGGTGGCCGCCGCCCGCCCACAGACTCTCGGACGGCGGCCTCAGCAGGAAGGTGCCGATGATGGACCATACCGAGACGCGGCTCCTGCTTCAACCACACCGGGTTGACGAGCAGCCCAAGTCGAGGGTCCGCCGGGCACCACACCGGTCAGGGGCAGGCCCATCGGTGCTCGGACGAGTACGCAGCGTCGTTGAAGTCCCCGCCCGGGGTCGAGATCATGATGGTGCTGTGCACCCGGTACGTGTACGTTCCGCGAAGGCAGTGGCCGACGCCCTGATTGCGTACTTCGGAATGCTGCCGGTCGAGGTGTCCGGACTTGCAGTCGACGTCTCGATAACCGGACCAGGAGCTGCGCTCCAGGCAGGTGACCACATCTCCGGAGAAGGCGCCTTTGCAGAAGCCACGACCGCTGTAGTTGATCGGCTGCGGCTGCCCGACAGGGAAAGGGCCGAGGGGCATGACCGGCTCGTCGGCGAAGACTCCGTACTGGCAGTAGTCACTGATATACGCCGAGACGTGGGGGACGCCCTCCATCGCGGTCGCCGTGCCCGCCATCAGCACCGCGGTGCTGATGGCGGCGAAGATCCTTCTCATCACTGACCTCCCTGTCGTCAGGTGGACACGATCCCATGGACTCCGGAAGGCTGTTCCAGAGGTGGGTGTCTTTGCGACACGCGGCAACGCCGGCTGGTCAGTCCGAGCGACCAGTGGTTTGCCATCCGTGTCATGGCATACCGGGGTCGCACGCTGACCGGACTGGTTCGCGTGTCTCCAGTTACGGTCCGAGGGTACGGGTCGGATATGCTATGGGTCAACTCATTCGACGGAGAGCAAATCGGATGGGCGTGCGCATTGTCGTGCCCGAGGCAGCCGCCGACCACGTCGTGCTGGTGTACTCACCCGCGCTCGAGGCGGTGCTCTCGCTCCATATCCTCGTCGAACCGAAGCACCATCCCATCCACCATGAGTGGGTGAGGACGGCCCGTCGCCGGCTGCCTGCGGACATGAAGCGGCTCATTGCCGGGTTCCGCTTCGCACACACCGGCCACCTCCCTTCCGTCCTCCTGCCCTCCGCCCTTGGGGAGTACCCCACCTTCGTGCATGAGATGGAGCGTCTGGAGGAGCTCGGTCCGGCGCTGGGCCACGCCATCCTGCAGTACTTCCTGGGAGATGCCTTCTCCGCGGAGACGGCATTCGCAGAGGAGGAGACACGCGCCGGTCTGCTGC
>JAQBPH010000220.1:0-3408 GCA_028287625.1 Chloroflexota bacterium
CGACGAAGGAGCCGGTGGCCTGGGGGAGTCCCTCAAGCCATCGAGCCCGTCAGCGCGCAGAGGACACCATGGACGGCTTCCCGCGGTTCACCCGGCGAGGAAGGAGCCGGTGGCCTGGGGGAGTCCATCAAGCCATCGAGCCCGTCAGCGCGCAGAGGACACCATGGACGGCTTCCCGCGGTTCACCGGCCTCTGGGTGCTCACCAGCGTCACCCTGGTGATCGCCCTGTTCGGCACGGTGGTCCAGCTCCAGCACGGCCAGCGCACCGGCGCGGTGCTCTTCGGCATCTGGGTCGTGGTGATGGGCGGCGGGGTGGTCTCCGTGGCCCTGCTGCGACGCCGCCTGCGCTGACTCACAGGCCCGCCGGGAAGGAGAACGGCTCCGGCGGGACGTCGCGGCCGGAGTCGAGCTGGATGAGCGCGTGGGCCTCGAGCGGGATGGAGCGCGGCTCGCCGCCGTAGCGCTGTCCGTTGACGTAGGCGATCACCGGGCCGGTCGCGGGCCCCACCTGCGTGGCCGACAGCGGCTGGCCCCAGAGGTCGAACCAGTTCCCCAGGGTGAGGGTTCGCTGCACCGGGGACTCGATGTGGATGATGCCATCGGCGGTGTGGCTGTGCAGCCAGTAGTAGCAGCTGCCGCCGTCGACGAAGGGCCCGTCCGGGGTCTGCACCTCGTGGCGCGGCGGGGCGATGCCGATGCCCTCGGGGATGCCGCGCGCCCGCCCGTCGACGTAGACGGCGAGGTGTGCGTGGATGTGGAACAGCACCTGCTCCGTGGTCTGGCACTCGATGCCGTCGACCGGGGCGCCGGTGGCCGCCCGCTCGAGCCCGGCGAGCAGCGCGGCGGCGCTGGTGGTCGAGGACGACGAGGTGGTGGCGGTGCCGCCGCCCCCGGCGCCGCTCCCCCGGCCCAGCACCGCCGTCACCACGGCGACCAGGGCCACCGCCGCGGCGGCGGCGAGCAGCATCCATGGCGTGCTCCACCAGGGACGGGAGGGCCGGGATGGTGGCTCCGGTCTGCGTGGTGGCATCAGGGTCTCCTCGACACCCACCGTCCCCCGGCGACGGTACCCGGCCGCGCCAGCTCGCCCCGTCGCAGCTTGCCCAGCGGGGTGCGGGGCAGCTCGTCGACGATGACCAGCTCGCGGGGCGCGCGGTGGCGGCCGGTGCGCGCGCCGGCGTGGTCGCGCAGCTCCTCCAGGGTGGGTGGCAGCGCGGGGTCGGCGGGGACCACCAGGGCGACGACGCGCTCGCCCCAGACCGGGTCGGGGACGCCGGTGACGGCCACGTCGGCGACCGCGGGGTGGTCGCGGAGCACCGCCTCCAGGGGTGCCGGCCAGATCTTCAGCCCGCCGGAGACGATCACCTCCCCGATCCGGCCCTCCACCCGGAGGCGCCCGGCGCCGTCGAGGTGGCCGGCGTCGCCGGTGCGCAGCCGGCCGCCGGCGAGCGCCGCGGCGGTCGCGTCGGGGTCGCCGCGGTAGCCGCGCATCAGGGTGGGCCCGCTCAGCTCCACCTCACCGCCGCCGACGTGCACGCCGACGCCGGGGAGGGGGACGCCGTCGTAGACGACCCCGCCGCAGCTCTCGGTGAGCCCGTAGGTGGTGACGGTCACCGCACCGGCGGCGGCGGCGCGCTCGGCGAGGCCGGCGGGCATCGACGAGCCGCCCACCAGGATGGCGCGGAAGCGGCGGAGGTCGGCGCCGGCGTCGAGCAGGCGCACCAGCATGGTGGCGGCCACCGAGGTGTAGGCGCTGCCGCGCTCGGCGGCGACGGCGTCGACGTCGAAGCGCTCGTGCACCGTCAGCGGACAGCCCAGCACCACCGCGCGCCACAGGACCAGCAGGCCGCCGACGTGCGCCGGGGTGAGGCAGCTCAGCCAGCCCTGGTCGGGCGCCGCCCCCAGCGCCGCCGCCGATGCGGTGACCGCCGCCGCCACCGCGGCGCGCTCCAGCTCGACCAGCCGGGGCTCGCCCGAGCTGCCCGAGGTGGCCACCACCGCCGCCACCGCGGGGTCGCAGGGGACGCCGCCGTCGAGGCGGCGCCAGCCCGCGGCCTCGACCAGCACGGTGGGACGGGCCCGCTCCAGGAGGGCGCGCACCGCCGGCGGGGGGAGCCGGTGGTCGACCGGCAGCAGCGCCGCCTCCGCCTCCCAGAGCCGGGCCACCAGCGACGCCCAGGCCGGGCCCGGCGGGAGGGTGGCCGCCACCAGGTCCCCGGGACGCAGCTCCCTCCGCATGTCGGCTACGCTAGCGCAACAGTGTGAGTTCACGCTCTAGGAGTTGCTGCTCGTGGATTGGACGGCGCCCGCCGCATTCGAGGACATCCGGTACGAGACCGCCGAGGGCGTCGCCCGGATCACCATCTGCCGGCCGGAGGTGCGCAACGCCTTCCGGCCCACCACCCTGTTCGAGCTCTCGCGTGCCTTCGAGATGGGCCGGGACGACCCCGAGGTCGGCGTCATCATCCTCACCGGTGAGGGGCCCGACGCCTTCTGCTCGGGCGGCGACCAGCGCATCCGCGGCGACGACGGCTACAAGGATGCGCACGGAGTGGGCAGGCTGAACGTGCTCGACCTGCAGGTGCAGATCCGCCGCCTGCCCAAGCCGGTGATCGCCATGGTCGCGGGCTACGCCATCGGCGGCGGCCATGTGCTCCACCTGGTCTGCGACCTCACCGTCGCCGCCGACAACGCCCGCTTCGGCCAGACCGGGCCCAGGGTCGGCAGCTTCGACGCCGGCTACGGCTCCGGGCTGCTGGCCCGCACCGTGGGGCTGAAGCGGGCCAAGCAGGTCTGGATGCTCTGCGAGCAGTACGACGCCGCCACGGCCGAGCGCTGGGGGCTGGTGAACTGGGTGGTGCCGCTCGCCCAGCTCGAGGAGAGGACCCTCGAGGTCTGCCGGCGCATCCTGGAGATGAGCCCGATGGCGCTGCGCCTGCTCAAGGCGGGCTTCAACGCCGACACCGACGGGCTGGCGGGCATCCAGCAGCTCGCCGGTGACGCCACCCTGCTCTACTACATGGGCGAGGAGGCCCAGGAGGGGCGCAACGCCTACCTGGAGAAGCGTCCCCCGGACTTCTCGCGCTTCCCGCGCAGGCCGTGAGCCCGTCTGCCCAGCTGCGTCGCCCGGGCACGCTGGCGCTCTTCTGGCAGGGGGCGCGGCCGCGCACGCTGGCGATCTCGGCGGTGCCGGTGGCGGTGGGCGCGGCGGCGGCGCCCCATCTCAGCGCCTGGCGGACGGCGGCGGCGGCGGTGACCGCGCTCGGCCTCCAGGTGGGGGTGAACTACGCCAACGACTACTTCGACGGCGTCCGCGGCGTCGACACCGCCGCCCGGGTGGGCCCCACCCGGCTGGTGGCCTCGGGGCTGGCCTCGCCGCGGGCGGTGGCCGCCGCCGCCGCGATCGC
>JAQBPH010000225.1:0-8911 GCA_028287625.1 Chloroflexota bacterium
TCTACATCGTCTCCGGAGCGATCTTCCCCATCGCCGTCCTCCCCGGTCCGCTCGCCGCCCTCGCCGCCTGGCTGCCCTTCGCCTCCTGGCTCGAGCTGGTGCGCCGTGCCCTGGTCGGGACCCGGGCGCCGCGGATGTTCCCCGAGCTCGGCGACGGAGCGGTGCTGCTGCGGCTGCTGCTCGTCACCGCGCTGACCGTGGTCGTGGGACACCTGCTCTTCACCTGGGGCGACCGGCGGGCGCGCCGCCTCGGCCTCGTCGACCGGGCGAGCAGCTGGTGACCGGGCCCGCCGCCGCGCCGCCGCCGCCGGGCACCCTGCTGCTGCTGATCCGCCACGCCGAGCAGGCCACCATGCAGCGCCGCGACCCCCCGCTCAGCGACCGCGGCGAGCGGCAGGCCGAACGGCTGGCCGAGCGGCTCGCCGCCCTGCCGCTGACCGCGGTGGTCTCCAGCCACCTCCAGCGCGCCCGCCGCACCGCCGAGGCGGTGGCCGCCCGGGCGGGTCTGGCGGCCGAGGTGGAGGAGGGGCTGGAGGAGATCCGCCTCGGCGAGCGGGCGCGCTGGAACCGCTACCGGGGCCTGCTCGAGCCCGACCCCGACGACTACGTCAGCGCGGCGCTGAACGCGGTCCGGGTGCTCTCCGGCGCCCGCTGGACCGGCGAGGACGGCGAGGAGCCGCTGGACTCGCTGCTCGAGCGCGGCCTCGCCGCCCTCGGCCGGGTGGTCGACCGCCACCACGGCGGGGTGATCGCCTGCGTCTCCCACGGCGGCTTCATCAACGCCGTGCTCGGCTCCTGGACCGGGACCGAGCGCCACATGTGGTTCGTGCCCTGGCACACCGGCATCTCGTCGGTGCTGCTCCAGGGCGACGAGCGGGTGCTCCTCGGGCTCAACGACGCCACCCACCTGAGCCGCGACCAGGACATGCTCCACATCCTCGCCACCGACGTGGTCAGCCGGCGCCGCGCCGGTCGAGGCGGATGACGGCGACGGCGTCACCTCCTGGAGACCAGCCGCGCGTGCCTCGGCACGGGTCCTCGCGGGGTACTGACCGCCTCCCCGGCCCCCGTATCGTCAGCTGCGGGGGACCAGTCTCATCACCGGCTCGTGCCGGTCGCTGAGGCCGGTGCCGGCGATGGTGCAGGTGCCGCCCCTCGGCCGGCCGCCGTTGTAGGCCTGGCGCAGGCAGCTGCGCAGGGCCAGCTGACCCCAGTAGTTGGGATGCAGCGACTCCTGGACGAAGTAGCCGCTCAGCAGCGCCGACACGGTGCGGATCTGATTGACCCACTCGGTCCTGTCGACGGCACCGGGGTCGGTCCACCGCGCCACGCCGCGCTCCTCGAGCAGCCCCACCGTGGACTCGCACAGGCGCCGGCCGTCGAACGCCGTGGAGAGGTCGAGGACGGGGGCGGAGACCCGGCCGGCGGCGGCCGCGATCGAGCCACCGATGAGGGGCAGGACGGTGGCATTGGCCCAGTCCGCGTCGGCGTTCCACACTCCGCAGCCACCGACGACCTGGCGGCCGAAGCCGCCCTCCGCATAGCGGAAGCCGCTGCCGTTGGGGATCGGTGACGGGGGTGTCTGCACCAGGACCGTGTACGCGGAGGCGGCGTACCCGTCGCCGGCCATCGCCTGGCGAACGTTGCGGAGCGCGGCCTCGATGGCGTCCGTCTGGACGCGGACGTTGTCCGGGCTGAGGTTCGCCGTCACCGACGAGTCGTCCTGGCAGTGGTGGGGAGCCAGGGAGGACGAGGTGAGGAAGTCCTCGACACAGGTCTTGACGATGGAGCCGAAGTTGAAGTTGTTGCCTCCGATCGAGATGGCGATCAGCCGGACGTCATGGGTGGCGGCGAAGTCCTGGAGCATCTGCGCCTGGCCCTCCCGGCCGGAGGCGTCGTCATAGAAGTCGAGGCCCGGCTTGAAATCACCCGAGGAGTCGACGAACGTCGACGTCCTGGCTCCCGAGCAGGCCAGGTTCAGGCTGCCTACGCCGCTGTCGATGTGGATCTCGGCGGAGCGCGAGCGGTGACAGCGCGGGATCCGCTCGGCGGTCCCGTCCGCGTTGTCGTCGTAGGCCGTGGGACCGAGGGCGTCGACGGTGCGCGGGTCCCGATTGGTGTTGCCCGCCCAGCGGCCCGCCTCCCCGGAGATGTACGAGTCGCCGAGGCTCACCACCCACGGCGTCCCGCCACGCGCACCGGCGGCGAGCGCCGGCGAACCGGCGACGATCCCCCCGGGGAGCACCAGCAGCGCCGCGACGAGGATCGGCGTGATCAGCCGGAGCCTCAGCGCGCCGCCCGCCCGCTGCCGGCTCCGGCGACCGCGGCGTCCATTCCGGTCATTCGAGATGGGATGAGGGGGAGCGGCGATCACGAACCTCCTTCACGTTGGTCGACCCTCGGTGCCCTGATGCGTGACCTGGATACGAGTCCGGTGATCTAGTCGCGGGTGGCTCCCGCCAGTGCGACAACCTGGCCACCTCCGATCCCCGGGGCGTCATCGACGAAACCGAGCTGCGCGGAAGGCGCGAGCATCCCGCTCCTGTGGGGGGCGTAGGTGAGGGTCACCGCGCATCGCTGGCCCGGGGCCAGGATCCGTCCCGCGCAGCTGTCCTGGGTCGCCGAGATGTCCGCGGTCATGAGCAGGGTGGTGTGCGACACGTGGAGCGGACTGTCACCGGTGTTGGTCAGGGTCACGGTACGGGACGCGCTCGAGTCCACCGGCACCCATCCGAAGTCGATGGCGGATGTCGACAGGAAGGCGACGGGGCCGACCAGGTGCCGGCTGACGACGACAGCAGCGGTGTGGACGCGTGGTGCCGCCGGAGGGACCGGATCGGGGATCGCGACGGTGATCGCTGGGGCGATAGTGGAGGGGGGAGGCGCCGCGTTCGATGCGGCCGGGGGGACTGCCGTCTGGCCGCCACCCGTTGCCGGCGCCACGTGGTGAGCGGTGATGGGTGGTGCCGCCGGCGTCACCCGCGACGCCGGCGATGGAGACGGGGTCAGGAGGTGCCCCGTCCCGACGACGGCCGCGCCGCCGACCACCACCGCCGCGGACGCGGCGCCGGCGAGACCCGGCATGGAGGTGCGCGCGAGCATCGACGGCAGGACACCGGCCAGGGCGGCGCCGACCACTCGACCCCGGGCGCACCACAGAGCCGGTCGGAGCCGCGAGCGGCTGGCTGGAGTGGAGGTGGTGGGGAGGGCTCCCAGCTCAGCGGGGTCAGGACGCGCGGGGTTGAGCCAGCGAATCTCCCGCCCGCGGACCATCCACGGCTCCTCGTCGGAGGCATCCTGTTCCCTTGGCGCCACCTCCTGGTGCAGGGGGAGGACCGCCGCCATCGGGGCGACGTCCGCCGGTCGCAGGAGGTCGTCGAGCTCGATGTGGAGCTGCTGCGCCAGCGCGCGCAGCTTCCTCAGCTCGTCAGCCGTTGGCTGTAGGCCTTCCTCGATGGCGCGTACCCAGGGGAGCTCCCCCCTCTCCAGGCGCCGGACGGTGCGGTCGGTCCACCCGATGGCCAGCGCGAGGTTGGTCTGGCTCAGGCCCAGCCGCCGGCGGCAGGCGACGACGCGCGGGGCGACCGACCCATGCTCGTGCGCTGCGGTCGTGGCCTCGACCGGCTCGCGAGGCTCGCCGGTGGGCTGACGGACGGACGGCCGAAGGTTCACGTGACCCGCTCCCGAGATGATGACCTCCACGCTCGGCGCAACAACGTTGGAGGGCTCGAAAATCTTGCGTGGGGTGTCCGCTCAGGGGCGGAGGCCCTCGTCTTCGCCGTCCCGTCCGATGTCTTCGGGCAGCTGCTCGCCGAGCGGAGCCGCCCGTGGCTACGGAGTGGAGCCGTCGCCCCCGGGGGTCACGACCGCGCCGGCACCGCGGGTGCCGCGGATGATCTCGTCGATGAGGCCGTAGCTCTTCGCCTCCCCCGGATCCATGAAGTAGTCGCGCTCGGTGTCGCGGTGGATCGTGTCGAGATCCTTGCCGGTGTGCTTGGCGAGGATCTCGTCGAGGCGGTTGCGCAGGAACAGCGCCTCGCGGGCGTGGATCTCGATGTCGGTGGCCTGGCCGCGGAAGCCGCCCGAGACCTGGTGGATGAGCATCCGGGAGTTGGGCAGGCTGTAGCGCATCCCCGGGGCGCCGCCGGCGAGGATCAGCGCGCCCATCGACGCCGCCAGGCCGATGCAGATGGTGCTGACCCTCGGCCGCACGTACTGCATGGTGTCGTAGATCGCCAGGCCGGCGGTCACGGAGCCGCCGGGCGAGTTGATGTAGATCGAGAGGTCCTTCTCCGCGTCCTCGGCCTCGAGGAAGAGGAGCTGGGCCATGATGACGTTGGCGACGTTGTCGTCGACGGGCGTGCCGAGGAAGATCACGCGGTCGCGCAGCAGGCGCGAATAGATGTCGAACGCGCGCTCGCCACGGTTGGTGGTCTCCACCACCATGGGGATGACTGCGGTCGGGTTCACCGCGGGGACCTCCGTGTGCCTGCCGGGCGCCGGGGTGCGCCCCGACGCGGTGTGGGGACCCGCGCCGGGCTGCATCCTACACGGGGTCTGGTCAACGGGGAGACAACGAGTGCGTGACCACCCTCATCCGGCGGCCGGCGCGCCGGTGAGAGGGTGCCCGGCGGCCGTAGGCTTGGCCCCCATGCACGCCCCGGCCCGGCCTCGCGTGTCGCACCTGCTCGCCGCCGCCGCGGTGCTGGCTGCGCTCCTGCAGCCAGGGCCGGGTGGGGCGGCGTCGACCCACCCGGTGACCGTCGGCGGCTCGGGCACCACGCAGTCGCCCTACGCCTACCAGGGGGTTCCGGCGAGCGTCACCGCCGGCGACACCGTCACCTGGCTCAACCCCACCACCGCGAACCACACGGTGACGCCGACGCTGTCCCCGGACGCGGGCTTCCGAAGCCACGACCTCAGCGGCCAGGGCTCCTACCACGAGTACCGCTTCACCGTCCCCGGCGGCTACGCCTTCCACTGCCGGAACCATCCCGACACCATGCACGCCAGCCTCACGGTGAACCCGGCGCCGAGCCCCACCCCCAGCCCCCCGCCGGCGGCGGTGCCGGCTCCCCGGCCGGCGCCCACGTCGCCGCTCACGGCGCGAGCCGCCGCCAACTCGCCGACGGCGGCGCCGCCTGCGCCCTCACGCAGCGCGACCCCGGCCCCGCGCCCGGCCGCCACCCCCGCCGCCACCGCCCCGCCGGTGGCGGCGGCCCAGACGCCGTCCAGCGACGCCGAGACCGAGACCGAGACCGGCACGGCGACCACCTCCGGGAGCATCCTGCCCACCGCCCCCCAGCCGCCGCTGACCGCCGCGCCCGCGGCCGACCACGGCGGGCCGTCGCCGCCGGTGGCGCTCGGCCTGCTGGCGCTGATGGTGGCGCTCACCACCGGGGCGCTGGCGCTGCGCCGCCGCGGGTAGCGTCCGCGAACCTGGCCCCTTGACGGCCCGGGGGCCTTCCCAACATGATAACGGCACTATCAACTATGGGATGGGGACGAGGGCATCATGAAGCAACGGCTGCTCATCTCCTTTCCCGTGCGGGCGATCAAGCGCTACCTGGACGCCCAGGGGACGAACTGGGGGACGCTGATCGCCTGGAACGCGCTCTTCGCGTTCTTCCCCATCGTCCTGGTCACGATCACCGTGCTCGGCCTCGTGCTCCAGGACCCGGGGACGAAGCAGAGCATCGAGCACCAGATCGCCACCGCCTTCCCCAACTGCCGGCAGTCCTCGCACTGCGAGATCATCGACGCCCTCAACTCCTTCCGGCAGAAGACCGGCGTCTACGCCATCGTCGGCCTCGCCGGCCTGTTCTGGGGCGGCTCCGCCCTCTTCGGGGCGATGGACCAGGCGCTCTCCACCCTGTCGGGCTGCAAGCCGCGCGACTTCCTCCAGCAGAAGCTGATGTCCTTCGCCATGATCCTGCTCTTCACCGTGCTGACGGTGCCGCTGATCCTGAGCGGCAGCCTGCTCGGCCTGCTGGAGCGGCTCCCGCTGGTGCCGACCGTCTTCCGCATCGGCCCGGTGTCGCTGCTCCTCCAGGTCGGCCTCGGGATCCTCGACGCCATGCTGCTGTTCACGGCGATCTTCTACATCGTCCCCAACCGCCGGCAGCGGCTCCGCCAGGTGCTGCCGGGAGCGCTGGTGGCGGCGGCCCTCTTCGAGGGCTTCACCCTGGTCTTCCCGCTGTACTTCCGCATCAGCGGCGGCTTCGCCAACTACGGCCAGACCTTCGCCCTCTTCTTCCTGCTCCTCTTCTACTTCTTCGTCCTCGGCCAGATCGTGATGCTCGGCGGCGCCGTCAATGCCGAGCGCGACCCCGACCTGCGCTCGTGCGACAACGGCGCCGGCCAGCCCGCCGGCGGCCTGAGCCCGGAGGTGATGGCGCAGCGCGACCGCGCCGAGGCCGGCGACGGGGCGCCGCAGCCCGTGGCCGTGGGCAGCGGGATCGCGGAGCGCCGGGCCTGACCCACTCCCGTGAACGGCAGGTGGGTGAGCACCGGGCTGCCCTGCGAGAAGATCCTCCAGCAGGCACGCACAGAGCGGGCGAGGGCAGGCGGCGCACCGCCGCCTGCCCCGTCGGGTCACCTGTGGTCGGGGAGTTTGTCCTTGACGGCGTCCACCGCGCTCCGCGCCTTGTCGGTGACGTCGCCGGCGGCCTCCTTCACCTTCCCAGTGGCGTGCTGGCCCCTTCCCTCGGCCTCGAGGTCCTCGTTGCCGGTCATCTTGCCGGCGATCTCCTTGGCCTTCCCCTTGGCCTTGTCACCCTGTCCCGACACTGGCTGTCCTCCTGGTGAGCGAGGGGTCGTGGCCTATGGATGTGTGTCTCTCCAGCCTATTGGGCGTCGTCCGATGGCACATCACGCGACCTGCTAGTCGGGGGCTTCGCGATGTCACAGGCTCAGGTGGGCCTGACCCGGCGACGCCACCGCCGGCTGCTCCACCGCCGCCGCCAGGAGAAGGCCGACCACCGCGTCGCGGGGGCTGCCCGGGGGCACGGCGTAGCGGATCTCGCCGCGGCCGGCCTCGGTGGGCGCCACCAGCTGGGCCCGCCAGAGCTGGCCGAGGTGGTACACGACCTCGGAGTCCGGCAGGCCGGTCTCCCGCGCCAGCTCGGCGCTGCTGCGCTCGCCGGCGAGCAGGTGGCGGAGCAGGCGCAGCCGGCTCACGTCGGCGACCAGGCGCAGCAGGGTGGCGGCGTGGAGCAGGTCGCCGTCGTCGGCGGGGAGGTCGCCGGGCGCGGGGCCGGGGTGCGCCGTCCCGCGATGGCGGCGGGCGATGTAGGTGGTGCGCAGCAGCGCCTCGCCGGCGGTGGCCCCGGTGCCGCGGCGGGTGATGACCAGGTAGAAGATGCCGACGCCCGCGGCCACCACCAGGGCGTCGGCCCAGCCCGCGATCAGGCCGGCCCCGACCAGGCGGCGGACCAGGGCCACCACCCCGGAGAGCATGCTGGCGACCAGGCCGAGGTCGACGGCGAGGGCGAGCACCACGCGCACGCCGTCGGGCATGCGCACCAGGGCGCCGCGGTCGCCGGCGGGCACCCGCCGGATGGCGAGGAAGCTGCCCAGGCCGATGGCGACGAGGATGGCGCCCTGCACCGCCAGCTTCTGCACCTCGCCGAGGAAGTGCTCGACGGGGATGCCCACCGCGGCGCCGAGGACGACGAAGACGGCCACCCAGGCCACCGTCGCGGGGACGACGCCGAGCAGGAAGGTGCGCCGCTCCACGCCCGCGGCGCCGGCGACCAGCGAGGTGTAGATGCGCAGCCCGGGGATGAGCCGGGAGACGGCGATCGCCCGCGGCCCGGCGGAGCGGATCCGCCCCGACACCCGGGCCAGGTTCTCGGCCTGGCGGAGCCGGCGGGCGAGGGTGGTGAGGCCGTACTCGCCGACCAGCCGGGCCCAGCTGTACCCCACCATCGACCCCGCCAGCGATGCGGCGACGGCGAGGGGGACGAACACCAGCGGGTCGAGGCCGCCGGCGGCGATGAGCAGCCCGCCGGCCATGAGCACCACCTCGCCGGGGGCGAAGGGGATGGGGATCCCCGCCTCCTCGGCGAAGAGCAGGCTGCAGAGCAGGACGATGGCGACGACACCGTGGAGGCCCTGCAGGTAGCTCACGGACGGCTGCCTGGTGCGTTCACTGCCACCATCACCACCATACAGGGAAGGCGCGCGCCCGGCAGCGGGTCCGTGCGGTAGCGCGATCTGTTACTGAGACGCTATCATGCTTTTTGTCATCAGTAAGCATGCAGGGGCCCACCGCGCCCCCGCTGCCAGGTGGAGGAATCCCAATGGCCGGAGAGATCGACAAGGTGACCGGGAAGGTCAAGGAGGTCGCCGGGAGGACCACCGGTGACCCCGACCTCGAGGCCGAGGGCAAGGGCGAGGGCGTGAAGGGGCACGTCAAGGATGCCGCCGAGAGCGTCAAGGACGCCGCGAAGAGCATCAAGGACAAGCTGACCGGACACTGACTGACCTGGCGCAGCGGGGTGGCCGTTCCGGCCGTCCCGCTGCGCTACACCACGTGCACCTCGACCTGGCCGTCGCGGACGCGGACGGGGATGCGCGGCAGCGGCCGCAGCGGCTGGGGCTGCTCGTGGAACAGCACCTCGCCGCGCAGGCCGAAGGCGGCGCGGTGGCAGGGGCAGTCGAGCCGGCCCGCGGCCTGGTCGAGCTGCAGGATGCAGCCCAGGTGGGTGCACACCGCCGAGAGCGCGAGCAGGTCGCCGCCGCCGCGGTGGACCACCACCCCCTCCACCCTGCCGGTGGAGAAGCGCGCCGCACCGCCCGCCGGCAGCGCGTCGAGGGCGACCACGGCCTGCCACCGGCCTCCGTCGACCGCCAGCTCCTCGGGTCCCGCCGGGGCGCCGGGGTGGTCGACGGCGAGCCGGTCGACCAC
>JAQBPH010000673.1:0-2646 GCA_028287625.1 Chloroflexota bacterium
GGCGCCGGCCGCCGCCGCCGCGGCGACCTCGGCGGCGAGGCGGTCGCGGTAACCGTCCGCGATCGCCGGGTGGGTGAGCGGCAGCCCGCCGCCGCCGCCCGAGCAGGCGGTGGTGGAGCCCCGGCCGCGCAGCTCGGCGACCTCGAGCCCGAGGCCGCGCAGGGCGGCGCGCGGCGGCGCGATGCAGTCCAGGTGACGGGCGAGGTGGCAGGGGTCGTGGTAGGCGACCCGGCCGGCAGTCACGGAGGGGCGACCGGTGAGCGCCGCGCCGAGCACGGCGGCGAGCGGCTCGACGGTGACGTCCCGGAGCCCCCGTCCCAGCCCGGGCGCCCGCACCGCCAGCAGGTGGGCGCACGACGGCGACTGCACCGCCACCCGCCGCGCCCCGCAGGCGGCGACCGCGGCGCCGAGCCGCTCCAGCATCGCCGTGAGCGACTCGGTGTCGCCGAAGCGGAGGGCCGGCGCGCCGCAGCAGCGGTGCTCGTCGAGCACGGTGAAGGCGACGCC
Source organism: Chloroflexota bacterium (assembly GCA_028287625.1). Taxonomy (GTDB): domain Bacteria; phylum Chloroflexota; class Dormibacteria; order Aeolococcales; family Aeolococcaceae; genus CF-96. Next base: position 508 of record JAQBPH010000673.1, read on the forward strand.
GAGGACCTGGAGGGCCCGCCCGGCAGCCATCGCCGCCGCGGGACGGAGGCCGAGGGCACCGCAGCCGGGGAGCAGCAGCAGCTCGGCGCCGGGGGTGGCGAGGCGGCGCAGCTCGGCGAGCGGCGCCGCCGGGTCGGCCCAGGACGGGACGCCCGTCTCCGCACTGGGCACCCGTCCCGCCGCCGCCTCGGCCACCGCGCGCAGCCCGACCGGCGGGGTCGCCCCCGCCGCGAAGACGGCGGCGCGCACCGCCCAGCTCAGCTCCGGGGTCTCCACCCCCTCCACCCGGCAGGGGGGCGCGCAGGCGCCGCAGGTGGCGCAGGCGAAGGCGGCGGCGACGGCGGCGGGATCGGCGAACCCTCCGCGGGTGCGCAGCGCCGCGAGCACGCTGCGGGCGTGGCCCCACGGCTGGTGGCGCTCGTTGGCGGTGACCGCCAGGGTGGGGCAGGCACTCCGGCACATCTTGGGACAGGCGGCGCAGCGCCCGGCGGCGAGCACCTGCGCCTCCGGCAGGGGGAAGGCCGTCATCGCGCCAGCGATGAGCGGCCTGGGGGAGTCCCCCACGACAGGCCGGCGCTCACAGGCCCCACTTCCCGGGGTTGGCGACCCCGCCCGGGTCGAGCGCGGCCTTCAGCCGGCGGAGCACCGCGAGCCCGCCCTCGCCCAGCTCCGCGGCCATGTAGGGAGCCCGGGCAAGGCCGGCGCCGTGGTGGTGGGCGATGCTCGCCCCGGCCTCGGCGGCGGCCGCCATCACCTCCTCCCAGAGCCGCTCGTGGAGGGGCACCGCCGCCTCCTCCCCGGCGGCGACGCCGGCGAAGCTGAAGTAGAGGCAGGCGCCGTCGGGGTAGCCGTGGCTGAGGTGGCAGAGCACGATCAGCCGCCCTCCCAGGCGCCGGCGAACCGCCTCGTGCAGGGCCACCAGCCGCGACCACGGGGCGGCCAGCTCGACGGTGTCGATGACCGCGCCGGGCAGCGGCAGATAGCGCGCCTGGGCGAAGCCGATGTCGTCACGGCGCGCGTACCAGGCGGCGACCGCGGCGGGGTCGCAGGGGCGCGCCCCGTGGGCGGCGCAGATCGCGACGAGCTCGTCGGCCTCGGCCCCGGCGACCGCGGCGCGGCCCTCGCAGGAGGCCAGGAGCAGCGCGTGGTCCCCTCCCCCCTCCCCCACCCCCAGCTCGGCGGCCTGGAGGGCGGTGTCCGCAGGGTCGTAGAGGCGCAGCAGCGAGGGGCGCAGGCCCACCTGGAGGACCTCGCGCACCGCCGCCACCCCGGCCGCGAAGCCGCCGAAAAGCGCGGCATGGTCGACCCGCCGCTCGGGGAGGGGGTGGAGCCGGAGGGTCACCTCGACCACCACCCCGAAGCCGCCCTCGCTGCCCAGGAACACGCGGCGCAGGTCGGGGCCGGCGCCGGTCGCGGGCTGGGCGCGGAGGGAGACGGCGGTGCCGTCGGGGAGCACCACGTCGAGACCGGCGACGAGGTCGTCGATCCGCCCGTAGCGGGTGCTCAGCTGCCCCGCCGAGCGGGTGGCCACGAAGCCGCCGACGGTGGAGAGCGCCAGCGAGGAGGGGTGGTGGCCGGTGGTGCGTCCGCGCTCGCGGCAGGCCTCCTCGAGGCGGCTGCCGAGCAGCCCGGGCTCGACCACGACCCAGCCGGTCTCCAGGTCCCAGTCGAGGATGCGGTCGAGCCGCTTCAGGTCGAGCACCACACCGCCCCGGACGGGGATGGCGGCGCCGCACACCCCGGTGCCGGCGCCGAAGGGGGTGAAGGGCACCCCGGCACGGTGGCAGGCGGCGCACACCGCCGCCACCTGGCCGCGGCCGGCGGGCCACACCACCGCCTCCGGCCCGGGCAGGAGGTGGCCGCCGCGCTCGGCGATCAGCGCCCGCGGCCAGAGGTCGTGGGCGACGGCGTCGCGGTCGGCGGGATCGGTGCTGATCCCGCGATCGCCGACGGCGGCGCGGAGCTCGTCGAGGAACCCCGCGGGAAGGTTCATCTCTCTGGGCGCTGACGCGCCCGGTGGGGGGACTCCCCCAGGCCATCATCCGCGGACCACGGGGATGCGGATGACAGCCTTCCCCCTGGACCGGCACCGGCGGCGGGGGCGAGCGCCACCGCGGTGCCGCCGGTGTGCCAGAAGAG
>JAQBPH010000282.1:0-3328 GCA_028287625.1 Chloroflexota bacterium
CCGATCGCCGCTCCAGTTGCAGCAGAGCGGGGTGCCCGGCGCCGGCAGATTGCAGCCAGCCAGCGCGGCACGCTTGACCGTCACAGGGGGGTGGCGGCCGCGCGTCCCACCAGATAAGACAGGCGAGTCCTGCCGGTTGTTTCAGCGCGGCGCCCCCGACCTGGGAGGAGGTTGCCCCGGGTGGACCTCTCTAGAGCAGCCCGCGAGTTCTGGCGTTGGCCAGGGCCTGGATGCGGCTGGTCGACTGGAGCTTGGAGAGGAGGGACTGGCAATAGCTCCGCACCGTGTTCGGCGCCAGGCCGAGGGCGGTGGCCATCTCCTTGCCGGACATGCCCTCGGCGAGCAGCCGGAGGACCTGGTGCTCGCGCTGCGTGAGGGTGGCGTCGAGGAGGAGGAGCTCACCCGAGGCGTCGGCCGCGCTCGCCTGGACGCGGTCGTCGATGACCACCCGGCCGGAGCGGATGCGGCGGAGGTCGCTGACCAGGTCGAGCTCGTGGGCGTCCTTCAGGAGCACGCCGGAGACGCCGGCCGAGAGGCAGGCGCGGAGCAGGGCGCCCTCGACGAAGGCGGTGAAGATCACCACCTGCGCCGACGGCACCGTGGCGCGGATGCGGCGGCAGAGCTCGGCGGAGCGGACGTCGGGGAGGCGGAGGTCGAGGAGGATCAGGTCCGGCGTGGTGGCGACCGCGGTCTCGACCGCGTCGCGGGCGGTGGAGGCCTGGCCCACCACCTCGAAGTCCGGCGCGTAGGCGAGCAGGCGGCGGATTCCGGAGATGACGATGGGGTGGTCGTCGACCAGCAGGACCCTAGTTCGGGTCGCCATCCCGTCCGGTGGGGATGCAGACCCGCAGCGTGGCGCCGCCGTCATCATTGTTGAAGAGCGACACGTCACCGCCCAGGGCCTGGGCGCGACCGAGGATGGCGGGGAGGCCCCAGCCGCGGCCGTGGTCGGGCGCGACCTCGAGCTCGAAGCGGCGGGGCAGGCCGTGGCCGTCGTCCTGGATCACCAGGGTGACGTGCCCGGCGTCGTACTTCATGGTGAGCGCCACCGAGGCGGCCCCGGCGTGGCGCTCGATGTTGTAGAGGCCCTCGCGGACGCTGGAGAGCAGCACGCCCTGGACCGTCGGGGAGAGGGTGCGCGGCGAGCCCAGCACCACCAGCGAGACGGGGATGCCGCTGCGCTGGGTGAAGGGCTCGACCTGCATCTGGAGCACCGAGGAGAAGGCGCACTCCGCCGAGGCGGGCGCGAGGTCGCGGAGCGCCTCGCGCAGGTGCGAGGAGGCGCTCGACGCCTGGCACTGGATCTCGTCGAGGTCGGCGACGAGGTCGGGGGCGTCCTCGGCCACCCGCTCGCGCGCCTTGCGGGCGCAGATGCCGATGCCGAAGAGCAGCGGGCCGAGCGAGTCGTGGAGCTCGTGGCCGATGCGCTGGCGCTCGGCGCTCACCCGCAGCCGGGTCTGCTGCTCGGCGTGGCGGGCGGCGGTGATCAGCGGGCCCACGGTGCGTGCGAACTCGAGCATGTTGGTCTGGGCGCGGTCGCCGATCGTGCCCACCCGTCGGATGCCGGCGTAGAGGACGCCGATCACGTCGTCGCCGTCGTCGATGGGCACGCAGGCCAGGCCGCGCAGACCCTCGGCGGCCACCACCGGGTTGAAGTGGTGCGAGATGGTCGCGTCGCTCTGGTAGTCGGCAACGGTGATCGGCCGCCGCTCCAGCAGGACGCGGCCGCCCAGCCCCTTGCCGGCCGGGACCTTGAGGGTGCGGATGGGCTTGCTGGTGGCCTGGCAGGTGCCGCGCATCGCCAGCAGGCTGGCGTTCTCGGTCACCGCGAGGGAGGTGAAGTCCGTGCCGGCGAGGTTGTGCGCCTCCTGGGCCGCGCGCGCGGCCAGCACCGAGCTGTCGAGCAGCCCGCACAGCCGCCGGGTCGCCATGTGGAGGGCTCGCAGATCCTCCAGGGCCGAGACCGCCGCCTCTTCAGGGCTTCGCCTCATGGTCGCCTCTCATCCGTCTCGCCGGGTCGCCGGAGTGACACGTCCCTCTCGGAATAGACAAGTGACGGCGGTGGATCTTTCAGTAGAAGGTGCGGCGGGGAGTGAACGGCGGTTTTCCACAGGCGGAGCCGCCCGGTCCAGCTCAACGCTCCAGACGCGGCAGCAGTGGCTCCAGGGTGCGCTCCCTGACGCACCCCGCCCAGACCCCGGCGCCGTAGGCGGCGGCGTCGGCGAGGCGCAGCGCGCAGTAGCGGACGGGGTCGAGCGGCGGCCGCCGCCGCCACCACTCCCCCAGCGGGGGCAGCAGCGCGGCGGCGGCGAGGGGGCGCCGCGTCCGCGGAACCAGCAGCGCGGCGGCGAGGGCCGCCGGCCACCAGGTGCGCACCACCTGCTCGGCGAGGATCCGCCCGGTGCCGCGGTGGCCGGCCGCGGTGAGCCGCGCCGCCTCGCGCCAGGGGTGGTCGAGGGGCTGCAGCCGCCGCCCCAGCCGCACCATCCCCAGCGCCGCCAGCGTCGCGGCGGGCAGCGGCCGTCCCACCAGGAGCAGGCCCCAGCCCAGCGCCGCGGCGGGGGAGAGGCGCACCGCGGCGAGGCGCCCGGGATGGCGGCGGGAGAGCGCCGCCGCCGAGGTGCCGTAGGCGGCGCGCCGCCGCAGCCAGTCGGCGGGACGGGTGCGCGGGCGGTGGAGCACGCGCACCGCCGGTTCGTAGCGCGCCACCCATCCCGCCGCCGCCAGGCGCCAGACGAAGTCGACGTCCTCGCCGACGCGCATCGCCTCGTCGAACCCGCCGAGCGCCAGCGCGGTCTCGCGGCGCACCAGCAGCACCGCGGCGGGCACGTACGGCACCGCCGTGCCCTCGGCCACCGCCGCCTCCAGGGGCCCCATGTCGAGGGGCGAGCGCACCCGCTCGTAGCGTGCCAGCCCCCCGTCCCCGGGGGCCGGGCCGGGGGAGGCGACGCGGGGCGCCACCAGGCCGACGGCGGGGTCGTCGAGGTGGGGGAGGAGGCCGTCGAGCCAGCCGGGGGCGAGCTCGCAGTCGGAGTCGACGAATGCGACCAGGGGAGCGGCGGTGGCGCGCAGGCCGCGGTTGCGGGCGGCGGCGGGGCCCTGCGGCCGCGGGCAGCGGAGCAGCCGGGCACCTCCGGCGGAGGCCGCGCGGGCGGTGGCGGCGGCGTCCACCGAGCCGTCGTCGACCACCACCAGCTCGGCCACCGGCCCCACCCCGGCGAGGGCCCGGGCCAGGCCCGCGGGACGGTCGCGCACGGGGACGACCACGGCCACGCCCGTGCCGTCCCGGGGGCGTCGCGGTGGCCGCGGATGCGCCATGCCCGCGGCC
>JAQBPH010000293.1:0-4396 GCA_028287625.1 Chloroflexota bacterium
TCACGGCGCCGACCTCGGAGCGCGCCCCGATGCCGCGCAGGGCGTCGATGAGCTCCTCCATGTGCTCCAGCGAGAGCGCGTTGCGCCGCTCGGGACGGTTCATGGTGACCACGGCGACGGGGCCGTCCTCCTCCAGCAGCAGGTGCTGATACCGGCGGCCTGCGGCGACGTCGGTCATGGCCTCGAGCCTCCCATTGACTGATCTCCGCGCTCCCCCCATCGTAGGCCTCCTGGGTCTATTCTTTGTTCCCCCAGGGGCGGTGTGAGCGGTGAGGTCGAGGCATGGGTTTCCGGCTCGGCTTGCGTCAACGGTCGCGCGCGGACCGTCCTGACCTGGTGGTGACGCGCTACCGCTCCCAGGAGGAGTACGAGCGCGACGTCCGGCGGATGCTCGCCGACGGCTGGCGGATGAGCGGCTGGCAGCGGCTCGAGCCCGGCTCCGCCCCCGACGCCATCATCGCCACCTGGGTGCGCCAGGAGGGTTAGGCGCGGGCTCCGAGCGCCGGTGGCCGGGGATTGGCCACGGCGCTCAAGGCTACTGTCCGGGCACGCCCCGTACCATCGGCTGTCGATGGTTGGTGCCGGCACCCTGGAGGGAGAGACATGGAGCGCGAGGAGGCGACCGAGGTGATCGCCGACGCCCGCCTGCGCCTGGGCAAGACCTGGGCGGAGCTGGCCGAGGTGGCCGGGCGCAGCACGGTGTGGACCACGTCGGCGCTGCTCGGCCAGCAGGCGATGCCGACCGACGTCGCCGAGCGGGTGGGCGCCGCGCTCGACCTCGACGACGAGGTGGTGAAGGCGCTGGAGCGGTCGCCCTCCAAGGGCGCGCTCGGCGACGTCATCCCCACCGACCCGCTGCTCTACCGCTTCTACGAGATCGTGCAGGTGTACGGGACCACCCTCAAGGAGCTGATCCACGAGGAGTTCGGCGACGGGATCATGTCGGCGATCGACTTCGAGATGGGCATCGAGCGCCTGCCCGATCCCAAGGGTGACCGGGTCAAGCTCACCATGCACGGCAAGTTCCTGCCCTACCGGGTCTGGTAGCCGTCAGGCGGCGGGGGGTCGCCGTCGACCTCGACCAGCTTGGTGCGTGAGCGCGTGCCGGCGCGCAGCCGGACGCCCGACGGCGGCACCTCGAGCCAGCGCGCCACCGCCACGATCACGGCGCGGTTGGCCTGGCCCTCCGCCGCGGGGGCGGTCACCCAGAGGTGGAGGCGCTCGCCGTCCCAGGCGACCTTCTCGCGGGAGGCTCCGGGGTGGGCGCGCACGGTGAGGACCACCGGGCGACCATAGACCGGTGGAACCGCGGGACGGAATGCATCGGAGGCGGCGCCTGCTCGTGGCCGTGACCCTGGCGGCGATCGGCGCCGGCTGGGCCGGGCCGCAGCCCGCCTCCGCCCGGCTGCCGATCCCCGGCGGCACCCCCGGACGGCATCACCCGGCGGGCCATGGCGGCGCCGTCCTGGACGGCCACGGCGGCATCCACGCCTTCGGCGGTCTCGCCCTCGACACCGCCGGGGCGCCCTACTGGCCCGGGCGCGAGATCGCCCGCTCGCTGGTGGTGCGCGGCGACGGCGCCGGCGGCTGGCTGCTCGACGGCGAGGGCGGCATCCACGCCTTCGGCGCCGCGGCGCCGGTGGCCGCTCCGGTGTCCTGGCCGGGTCGGGACATCGCCCGGGCGCTGGTGGTGGCCTCGGCCGACGCCGCCGGCGAGCCCGACGGCCGCCAGGGGTACGTCCTCGACGGCTTCGGCGGCGTCCACCCCTGGGGGGGCGCGCCGCCCCTCGACACCGGGGTGGCGTGGCCGGGGTGGGACGTGGCCCGCGGGCTCGCCCTCCACCTCGGCCGCCGCGGGCGGCCCGACGGCGGCTGGGTGCTCGACGCCTTCGGCGGCGTCCACGCCTTCGGCGCCGCGGCGCCCCCGGCCCCGCCCGCCTACTACTCCGGGCGCGACCTCTACCTGCAGCTCCACCGCGCCGGCGACAGCCTCTACACCGTGGAGCGCTGGGGCGTGGCCGGCGGTCTCGGCGCCCCGGTGGCCGCCTCCTGGGGCGGCTACGCCGACTGGGGGGCGTGGGACATCCTCCGCGACGTGGTGCTGCTCGATGCCGCCGATCCCGGCGGCGGCCCCCAGCCGGTCAGCGCCGAGGCCGCCCAGGCGCTGCGTCTGCACGCCGACCGCCACACCATGGCCGTGCCCACCTTCCGCCAGACCCGGTCGCTCGACTGCGAGGCGGCCGCCCTCCAGGTGGCGCTGGCGGCGGTGGGGACCTCGGTCAGCCAGGACTGGATCACCGCCACCATCGGCACCGACGAGCGGCCGCCCGAGCTCGGCCCCGGCGGGGTGGTGGCCCGGTGGGGCGACCCCTACACCACCTTCGTGGGCAGGATCGACGGCTCCGAGCCGCTGCACACCGGCTACGGCGTCTACGCGCCGCCGGTGGCCGCCGCCGCCCGGGCCGCGGGCCGCACCGCCGAGGGCCGGGAGGGGTGGGACCCCTGGACCATCTACGACCAGGTCGCCCTGGGCCACCCGGCGGTGATCTGGACCGACGCCACCTTCAGCCCGGTGGCGAGGCGCCAGTGGACCGCCTGGGACGGCCGCACCGTGCCCTACGCGGTCGGAGAGCACGCCGTCACCGTGGTGGGGGTCGACGCCGTCGCCGGCACCGTGACCGTCGCCGACGTCCGCCAGGGGGTGCGCCGCACCTTCCCGATGAGCCGCTTCGAGGCCTTCTTCGGCGGCTACGGGAACATGGCGGTGGTGGTCAGCTGACGCATGGAGCCTGACACGATGCTGTGGACGGGCGGTCACGGCGGACGCCGGGTCGGCGGCGGGGGCCGAGACTGCCGGTCATGCGCACCCCCCGAACGGGGTGGCGCCGTGCCCGGTGCCTGCTCGCGACCGCGACGGTGCTGGCCGCGGTGACCGCCCACCGGCCCGCCCCCGTCCTCGCTGCCACCGCCGCGCCGGCCATCGCCCCCGCCCCGGTGGTGCCCGCCGCCCACGGCGGCGCGGTGCTCGACGGCTTCGGCGGCGTCCATCCCTTCGGCGGGCTCGCCCTCGACACCACCGGCGCCCCCTACTGGCGGGGCTGGGACATCGCCCGCTCGCTGGTGGTGCGCGCCGACGGTGGCGGCGGCTGGGTGCTCGACGGCTGGGGCGGCATCCACGCCTTCGGCTCGGCCGCCGCGGTGGCCGCGCCCACCTACTGGCCGCAGTGGGACATCGGCCGCGCCATGGTGGTGTCCTCCACCGACGCCGCCGGCCTCGCCGATGGCCGCCAGGGCTACGTGCTCGACGGCTGGGGCGGCCTCCACCCCTGGGGCGGCGCCCCGGCGATCGGCACCCCCGCCTACACCCCGGGCCGCGACCTCGCCCGCGGCCTCGAGCTCCACCGCGACGCCCTGGGCACGCCCGACGGCGGCTGGGTGCTCGACGCCGGCGGCGGCATCCGTGCCTTCGGCGCCGCCCCCGCGGCGAGCCGGGCGGTGTCGCCCTCCGCCCCGGTCTGGCAGGCGCTGCATGCCGCCGGCACCGGCCTCTACGCGGTGCCCCGCTGGGGCGCGATCAGCGTCCTCGGCACCGGGGTCGCCCCCTACTGGGACGGCTACGCCGACTGGGGCTCGTGGGACATCCTCCGCGACCTCGTCCTGGTGGGCGCCACCAACCCGCTGGCGGTCGCCCAGCCGGTGAGCAGCGCCGCGGGCACCGCCCTGGCCTGGTCGAGCCGGGCCCACGGCGGCGCCACCCTCGACGGCTGGGGCGGCATCCACCCCTTCGGCGGTCTCGCCCTCGACACCTCCGGCGCCCCCTACTGGAAGGGACGTGACATGGCCCGCTCGCTGGCCCTCCGCGAGGACGGCTCGGGAGGCTGGGTGCTCGACGCCAACGGCGGCATCCATGCCTTCGGCGCCGCCACGGCGGTGGCCTCCCCGGTGTCCTGGCCGGGCTGGGACATCGCCCGTGCCCTCGTGGTCACCTCACGCGGCGCCGACGGCCTCCTCGACGGGCGCCAGGGCTACGTGCTCGACGGCTTCGGTGGCGTCCACCCCTGGGGCGGAGCGCCGGTGCTGCCGACCAGCGTCTACTGGCAGGGCTGGGACATCGCCCGGGGCCTGGAGATCCACCTCGACGGCTCCGGCCGGCCCGACGGCGGCTGGGTGCTCGACGGCTGGGGCGCCATCCATCCCGTCGGCGCCGCCCTGCCGCTCGCCTCCCCGGCCGACTACCTGCCGGGGCGCGACCTGGCCATGCGCCTTCACCTCGCCGGAGGCACCGCCTACGTGGTGCGGCGCTTCGGCGGCATCAGCGCACCCGCCTCGCTGGCCCCGAGCTGGCGGGGCTACGGCGACTGGGGGGCGTGGGACATCCTCCGCGACACCGTGCTGA
>JAQBPH010000296.1:0-4700 GCA_028287625.1 Chloroflexota bacterium
ACCATCGTGGTGCCCCGTTCGGCACCAGCCTCCTAGCTCTATAGCTCTAGCTGACCCGCTCACCCGCGACCCGGAGCTCCGCTACCCCCCACCGGCAAGTCGGTCGCCCATCTGGCGGTCGTCACCAATGCCTACTTCGGCCCTTGCTCAAGTAGCGAGCGGTCGTCTCGGCGGTCGGACCCAGACGCCGACGTTGTGGTACTCGACGCTCTCGCGCACCTCCAGACCGCGTTTGGGAGAACGACGGCGTCATCCACCACCGAGATCGTCCCTTTCGACGAGATCAGCCGGCCCAGGACGATGACGGCAAGCGCCGACCGGCGGCCAGGAGCGCCGCCCGGCATGGCATTCCATCACCCGCCTCCCCTCCCTCAGATCGCCGCGCTTATTGACGGCCGGCTTGCGGGCGCCGAGGAGCACCACCGGACGCTCGGAGAAGCGCGGGGCCCCCCAGGCACCCTCGATGACGAGACCATGCAACGGGTGGTCCGGGTCTTCACCGAGGAGGTGGAGTCAGCCGGGGAGGCGCGAACTTGACGGCCTGATGTTCTGATTGTGGCGAAAGACGTTGTCCGGGTCGTACCGATGCTTCAGCGCCACCAGGCGCTCGTACTTCGTCGGTCCGTACGCCGCGCGGATCCGCTCTTCGCCCTCGCTCCCGAAGTTGTTGATGTACACACCGCGACTGAAGGGCGCCATGGCCCCGTGGAATCGCCGTGCCCATCCCATGTGACGGTCGTCGTCCGCCGGATCCGCCCAGGTCGATGACACCATGACGTCGAAGGCGGCGTTGCGGTGGCTGACCGCGGTGTCGTCCTCGCCCACATGGGCGATTGCTCCGCCCAGAGAGAGCAGCGTGACCCCACCGAGCAACGGTTCCCCGGGCGAGACCGGACCTCGCCCGAGGAACGTCTCGAGCGCCGCATTGGGGAGGTCCCAGAGGTACTGCGACTTCCAGAACCGGCGCAGCCCGTGCCGCTGGTACTCGTCGCCCTGAGCCTGGAGCACAGTGTAGGGCATCGGTCCCACCAGCTCGGCCAGTGGCTTGGCGATCCGTCGCAGCGGCGCGGAGACACGCTCCCCCGCTTCCACGTCACCGACGAAGACGAACCCCAGCATGACGACCGGCCGGCCGTGGGCGCGCTCCGGAAGGTGGGGCTCCTCCGCCGCGGTCCACACCGACGCCGTGCACGTCATCTCGTCTGGGGCTCCGGCGACGAACTCCCGGAAGGCCTCGAGCGCCCGCACGGCCTCTTCGGGAGCATAGAAGAGCTGACCCGTGAGCACCTGCGGCCCGACCTCGTGCAGTCGAAACTGGAACGAGGTGACGATCCCGAAGTTTCCGCCGCCCCCGCGGAGCCCCCAGAAGAGGTCTGTGTTGCGGTCGGCGTCGGCCACAACGAACCCCCCGTCCGCAGTGACCACGTCCGCCGCCACGAGGTTGTCGCAGGAGTATCCGTGCTTGCGGGCGAGCCAGCCCTGACCCCCTCCCAGAGTGAGTCCGGCGACGCCGGTCTGGGACACAACGCCACCCGTGGTGGCCAGACCGAACTGCTGGGTCTCGCGGTCCACCTCGGACCACAGGCAGCCGGACTGCACCGACGCACGTCGAGCCTCGGGATCCACACGGATGCCCTTCATCGGCGAGAGGTCGATCATCAGCCCGCCGTCCAGGACGGCGTGGCCCGCCACGCTGTGGCCTCCGCCACGCACCGAGATGGCAAGACCCTCGTCACGAGAGAAACGCAGGGCGGTCAGCACGTCCGCCGTCCCGGTGCAGCGAGCGATGAGAACAGGACGCCGGTCGACGGTGGCGTTCCATACCCGCCGCGCGGCGTCGTACCCGGGGTCGCCCGGCTGGAGCAGTTCGCCCCGGAAGGTCCGGCGAAGGTCCCTCAGCACAGCCTCGTCCAGTGCTCCACCTGACCCTGGCACTGCCGCCGAGACCTCTGTCTGCCGATCGACGTCCACCGGGTGCATACCGCCACCTCCGATCTCCGGGTTCTCACGTGCCGGGCCGAGCCTAGGAAGCGACGCTTGCAATTTCCTAGCGGTCCGCCAGCATGGCTGCGACATGGTGGACATCCGGCTCCTCGGTCGATTCTCCGCCCGCCGCGATGGCGAGGAGATCCCTCCGACCGCCTTCGGCGGCCGGCTCGTCCGCATCCTCGTGCGTCTTCTCGTGACGCGGCGGGGCGAGTTCGTCTCCCACGACGTCCTCGCCGAGGCGCTGTGGCCGGGCCGCCTGCCGGCCGACCCGGTTGCCAACCTGCAGGTCTTGGTGAACCGGGCGCGACGGGCGTTGGGGGACCCGTCCCTCGTCGTCACCGGACCGGGCGGCTACGCGTTCGCCGTCGATGGCCGCTGCATCGTCGACGGCGAGCGCTTCGTCGGCCTGGTGGCGGAGGGTCGGGAGCACTTCGCGGCAGGACATCCCGTCGCTGCGCTGCGAACGTTCCGGGAGGCCCTCGAGCGCTGGGGCGAGCCGCTGGCGGAGGACGCCTATGAGGACTGGGCCCAGGCGTACCGGACGCGGCTGGCCAGGGTTCACCTCCAGGCGCTCGAAGACGGGACCACGGCGGCTCTGGCCGCTCGCGACCCGGCTGGGGCCGTGGTCCTCGCCGAGCAGGCGGTGGAGCGGGAGCCATTGCGTGAGATTGCCCACCTGCTCCTCGCCCAAGCCTTCGCCGCGTCGGGGGACTCGGTCGCGGCGGTGAGGACCATTGACGGGTTGCGGCGCCGGCTCGCCGACGAGCTGGGGCTCGATCTGTCGCCCGAGGTGCGCGAGCTCGATCGGCACCTCCTGCGCGGGCAGCCGCCCGGTCCCGTGCGGACGCGGCCGCGGGCGATGCCGGAGACGGCCGGCTTCTTCGAGCTCCCATTCGTCGGACGCGACCGTGAGCTCGGAACCATCCTGGAGGCGCTGCATGGGGCGCGGCCCGGAATCGTCCTTCTGTCCGGCGCGTCGGGTGCGGGCAAGTCACGGCTCCTCGCCGAGGTCGCGGCACGTTCCTCGGTGCCGGTGCTGGGGGCCCGGGCGTTCGCGCCGGAACGGGAGGCGGCGTGGAGCATGGCGCGCTCCGCCCTCAGGGAGGCGCTGTCCCTCGATCTCGACGTCGCCCGGGTCCTCGCCGGGCGGGCAGCCAGCGCCCTCGCCCGAATCCTCCCCGAGCTCGATGAGCTGCGGTCGCCCGAACAGGACGTCGCTGTCGACGCCGAGGGCGTCCGGGCACTTGCCCTCGAGGCGGCCGTACGGCTGCTGGAGTCCGCTGCCTCCGCCGGCGCCCTGCTTCTTGCCGACGACCTGCAGTGGGCGGACGCCACCAGCCTCAGCCTGCTGAGCGCCGCTCTGCTCCGCATCCCCCAGCTGGGCGCCGTCCTTGCATACCGACCGGAGGAGGTCGGCTCCGACGGCCCCGTGGCCTCGTTCCTCGCCGACCTCGAGACCCAATGGGCACGCGTCGCGACGCTTGCGCTCCCGTCACTTTCCCGGGAGGCGATCGGCGAGCTCGTGGTCGACCAGGAGCTCGTCGATGTGATCGTTCGGGCGACGGTCGCCACGCCGCTCGCCGTCACCGAGGTGGTGCGCACACTGGCCGGTCACGGGGATGTGGAGCGCGACCCTGACGGGCGCTGGCGAGCCCGCACCCACGAAGCGATCGGAACGGCCGCCGAGGTCGCCAGGATGGGTGAGGTTCGCTCGATCGCCGCCCGGGTGGCCCGTCAGCCGGCGAGCCGGAGGGAGCTCCTCTCGCTGCTCGCCCTCCTCGGCCGTGAGACGCCCGCCCGGATCCTCGCCACTGCGACCAAGGCACGGCAGGCGAGTGTTCTCGACCACCTGGACGGGCTGACCCAGGCCGGGCTGGTGCGCATCGGAGACGCTGGATGGGCTCCTGCCCACGATCTGGTCGGCGAGATGATCGTCGAGCGCCTCGGGGGAGCCCAGAGGGGTCGTATGCACGAGATCCTCGCCCGAGCGCTCACCACCGAGCGCGGCGACGTCTCCGAGGTCGCACGGCACCTCGCCGGGGCCGGAGACCGAGCCGCGGCTGCCCATGCCTACGCCGACGCGGCACGTGACCGCCTCGAGCGTGTCGAGGCGGCAGAGGCCGGCCGGCTGGCTGACGCCGGCCTTCGTCTCGATCCAGACCTCACGGTGAGGGCGGCGCTCCTCGAGATCAGGGCCGAGGGACGGGCGGTCCTCGGCGACCTCGAGGCGGCGCGGGCCGACCTCCGAGCGGTTCTGGGAATGAGGCGCTCAGGCTCGGAGCGGTCGCGGACCATGTCCAGGATCGCCATGCTCACGCTGGGAGACGACTTCGCCAGGGCAGAGGAACTCGTCGAGATGGCGCTCACCGAGGCTGGCTCCGATGCCGGGGCCCGGGCGGAGGCGCTCACGGTGGCCGCCTTCGTCGATGTGAACACGGGTCGTCTGGATCGTGTCGACACCCGGTCCACCGAGGCGCTCACCCTCTTCGAGCAGTTGGGCGACAGCCGCGGAGCGGCGCGAATCCTCGATGCACGGGCTGGCCAGCGGCTCTTCCAGGGGCGCATTCCCGAGGCGGCTGACATGTACGACCGCGCCGCTCGCCTCTACCTGGACTCCGGCAACCTGCTCCAGGCGGGCACGCCCCGGGGCTACCGAGGCTGGTGCCTGGCCCTCATGGGGAGGGCGGAGGAGGGCCTCGCCGACGTGGACG
>JAQBPH010000304.1:0-9536 GCA_028287625.1 Chloroflexota bacterium
CCTGCCGATGCGATCAATCCCACCTGACCTCCCCCTCTTCCGGAATGGCGCTCGGCTCGTACGCCACGAGGTCTGCGGCACACGCGAGCCGAGGAGAGATGTTGGGAGTCATCCGGAGAGATTTCACCCCCGGCTGCTCACCTGTGTGTACTATTGGCCCTACAGCCTCTGGGTGGAGGCCTCCACCTGCCGTCTCGCGAAACGGAAGGCGCAGTGATCGCCGGCACGATGAGCGAGGGGCGGGGCCATCCCACCCTCCTTTCGGTACGGTCGAGCCCTGTTGGTCCTGGCGCTGGCGCTGTCACGACACCTGCTGAACGGCAAGATGGAGAGAGACGGTGGACACGATCACGACACCGGGACGGAAGTTCTTCGACGATCAGATGGCCTACATCGGAGCCAACGACGCGGACGGGCTGATCGACGCCCACTACACCCCGGACGCGGTGCTGATCACGCCCGCGGACTTCCTCGACACTCCCCCGCCGCACATCGTCCGGGGGAGCCAGGAGCTGAAGGACTACTTCCGCAAGTACCTGGCCTGGCAGGGAGAGATCAAGGTGGAGTCGCTCTCCGACTTTGCGGAAACCGACGATTCCATCTTCTTTCAGGCGATCATCACCTCCAAGACGGGCCGGTGGGCGGTCGGCGACGCGTGGTACATGCGCGATGGGAAGATCGCCCGCCATTACAGCTTCGAGTACAAGCTCGGCTGAGACTGGGTGAAGGTTCTTCTGACTGGCGCCACCGGCTTCGTCGGCTCCTCCGTCCTGCCCGCGCTGCTCGCCGACGGGCACGCGGTCACCGCGCTCGTCCGCAGCGACATCTCCGCCGACACCGTCACCGCGGCCGGCGCGACGGCGCTGCGCGGTGACCTGCGCGACTGCGACCTGCTCACCCAGGCCGCTCGGTCCGCCGACGCCGTCATCCATCTCGGATCACCGGGCGACGAGACCAGCGGCGCCGTCGACGATGGAGTCGCCACCGCGTTCCTGACCGGGTTGCAGGACAGCAGCAAACCCTACATCCACACCGGCGGCGCCTGGATCCACGGCAACACCCGGGGACTGGTCGACGAGGGCGCCGCATCCGACCCCCCGCCCATTGTCGCGTGGCGCCCGCCGATCGAGGCCCGCATCCGCGCCGCCGCCTCCGACGGTGTCCGCAGCGTCATCCTCTGTCTCGGCGTCGTGTACGGCCATGGCCACGGCCTGCCCCGTCTGCTCGTCGACGGCCCCCGAACCGACGGGCCCGAGCCGGCCCTGCTGTTCCCCGGAACCGGAGAGCAGCACTGGACGACCGTCCACGTCGACGACCTCGCGCCCCTGTACACCGCCGCCCTCACCAGGGCCGCCGCCGGCTCCTACTACCATGGGGTCAGCGGCCAGAATCCGACCGTCCGCGAGCTCGCCGAGGCCGCCAGCCGGGCCGCCGGCCTGGGCGGCCGCGTCGCCCCAGAGGCCGTCGAGGCCTCCCGCGCCCGCCTCGGTCTCCTGGAGGGAGCCTTCGCGCTCGACCAGCAGGCCACCGGCACCAGGGCCCGCACCGAGCTGGGCTGGCAGCCCACGGGCCCCTCCCTGCTGCAGGAGTTCGAGACCGGTTCCTACGCGCCGCGCAGCTGACATGCGGCGAGCAGTGTCGTCGTGCAGGCTGGTGGCCCGCCCGGCGTCCCCCTTGACCGAGTCAGGTGCGGCGGGAGGGGGGTGACCCCTTCACCCGGCGCGCCCAGCGGGTGGTCGACAGTGCCTCGAGCACGTGTCTGCGGATGTGCCACATGAGGTGGCCCTCACCGCGCACGAGGTTCGATCGAGCTGCCAGGTGGCGGCGGAGGGACACGACCAGGGGCTCCAGCAGCGCGAGGTTCCGCTCCATCAGCTCACGGCGTGCCTGGTCCGAGAGATCGCCCTCCACGGCTCGAAGCCGAACCTCGACGAGAACCTGAGCGCCGACGTCCGGTGCAGCGGGATGGCCGCTCACCGAGCTCACGCGAGGTACGCCTCCAGTGCCTGCAACGCCGCCTCGCTCACCGTTCCAACGTGCGAAAGGCCAGCTGACGGCCGCGACCCTGGCCGATGGCCAGTGCGAACCACAGCCGGAGGACACCGTCGACCACATCGGCCTGGCCGTCCCCGACATAGACCGCGCGGAGCCCGACGGCGCCGATGAGCTCCTCGACGGTGGCTCGGTCAGCGCCCTCCGGCGCGGAGAAGTACATATCGGCCGGACTCTCGGCGTACTGTGGGTCGGCGAGGTTCTCCACGCCGAGGCTGTTGAAGACCCGCGCGTAGCGGACGCCCGGCAGCGCACCGTAGATAGCCGCACTGTGCGCCACCGGCGCCCCGACGCGGTTGGTCGCGTCGAGGACGAGCCTGCCGCCGAGTCGCTGCCCGTGGGCCGCGACGAACTCATCGACGGCTCCGCCCGGCACGGCGACGACCACCACCTCAGCGGACCCCAGTGCGTCGCTGATCGAGGCCACACGTGCGGAGGTGCTGCCCACGACCGCATCGGTCTCCGCCCCCCGGGAACCGAACATGACCTGGTGACCGGCGGCGGCGAAGGCTCGGCCGAGGGTGCCACCGATCCTCCCCGTGCCGATGACTGCGACTCTCATCTCTTCAGATGTCCAGCATGTCGATGACATGACGGGTGACCTGACGCCCGGAGTACTGCTGCTGGCCGGTGACCAGGCGACCGTCGCGTACGGCGAACGCCTTGAAGAGACCGGCCTGGACATAGTTCGCTCCGCGCTCGCGCAGAACGTCCTCAACTCGCCACGGCATGATCTCCACCCCGGCGGCCTGGTTGCCGAAGTCCTCCTCGGTGTTCGAGAACCCGGTGACCGTCCTGCCCTCGACGAGATACGAGCCGTCGGACAGCTGGACGTTGACCAGCGCGCACACGCCGTGGCAGAAGGCGCCGGTAATCTTCTCTGCTTCGTAGAACGCCCGGATGGCGCCCTGCAGGTCGGAGTTGTCCGCAAACGTGAACATCGGGGACTGGCCGCCGCAGATGAGCAGGGCGTCGTACTCGTCGTAGTCGAGATCGGCGAGCTTCGGCGTGTCCTCCAGCAGGGCCATGAGCTCGGGGGTGTGGATGAAGCCCATCGAGATGAGGTCCTCGGCCGACCACCTGGACTGGTCGCGGGGGTCGGAGAGTTGATCGAACTCGACCCTGCCGCCGTCCGGGCTCGCGATGGTCACCTCCACGCCCCGCTCGGTCAGCTCGTAGTACGGGTGGGTCAGCTCCGCCGCCCAGAACCCGACCGGCCAGCCGTTGTTGGTGCTCACCGTCGGGTTGGCCACGACCATGAGGACCCTCTTCGGAGTGCTCTTGACCTGGTCGATCGCCATCTTGTGGCTCTGACCATCGCCGACCTTGACCTGTGCTGTCGCCATGCCGTCTACCCTCCTGTCTCTGTCATGACGTGGTCCTCCCGTCCTCTCCAACACGTGCCCGCTCCACCGCGCGGACGAAGGCGCGCTCGGCGAGCACCCGGATCAGGTGAATCCTGTACTTTCCGGACGCCGCCCGGTCGTCGAGCACGCCGTCCACCTCGAGCAACGGCGGCATCGTCACGGGGATGCCGGTGCCGGTGAGGACGTGCTCGACCGCATCAAGCCGGCACGGCCACGCGGTCGCGCCGACGACCCCTATGCGGCAGCGCGCGAGGCGCCCGTCCGCACCGAGTGCCACCGTCACGGCCACCCCGCAGATGGCATCCAGTGTCGCCCGATCGGCGAACCTCTCGTATGCGCCGCCCGGCTCGGCCAGGGCCAGGTCGACGGACGTGATCAGCTCGTCGGGCGCCAGACAGGTCGGCCGGCCCGGTCCGAACAGCTGGTCGATGGCGACCACCCGCTCCCCATCCGGGCCGACACAGTTCACCGACGCGCCGAGCGCGAGCATGACAGCGGCCAGATCGCTCCCCGGATCTCCTCCGGCCAGTGTGCCGCCGACCGTGCTCCGATTCCGGGCCTGCGGGTCCTCGATCTCGGGCACCGCGTCGCCGAGCGCCCCCGGCACGTGAGCCGCCCGTACGAATGGGTCGACGAGCAGCTCCGCAAGTGTGGTCAACGCTCCCACCCGCAGTCGACCGTCGGGGAGCTGATCGACGCCCCGCAGAGCGGCGATGGCTCGCAGGTCGACGAGCCGCTCCACCCTGCGCTCACCGCGCTTGAGCTCCGTGAGCAGGCCACGGCCACCGGCAAGGGGGCGGGTCGTCGGTCCCTTCGCGAGTGCGGCCACCGCCTCCTCGAGGCTTTCCGGAGCCACATAGTCGAAGTTGTCCAGGATCATGGATTTCCCACCGGCACGCCGGGCGTGCTCTGTGAGGCGCTGGCAGGGGTTCCCTCGTGCAGAGCAGCCCAGATCTTCTCAGCCGTGATCGGCATGCCCACGTGCCGGATGCCGAACGAGGCGAGCGCATTGCAGACGGCGTTGCTGACCGCGGCAGCCGCGGGCACCGTGGCGATCTCACCGGCACCCTTGACACCCAGCGGGTTGTGCGGCGACGGGGTCACCGTCCGGTCGAGTACGAAGAACGGCGCATCGGTCGCGCGGGGGATGGCATACGTCCGCAGGTCGTCTGTCAACAGGTGACCCTGGGCGTCGTACCTGGCCTCCTCCATGAGGGCCTGACCGACACCATGGAGGATGCTGCCCTCGATCTGCCCATCCACCACCAGAGGGTTGCCGACGGGACCGGTGTCGTTCACCGCCACGTACTTGACCAGCTCGATCTGCCCGGTCGCCTCGTCCACCTCCACGACCGCGACGTGGCTGCCGAAGGGGTAGTTGAAATCGGGGGGATCGAAGAAGGTGGTGACGTCGATCGAGGGTTCCATGCCCGGCGCCAGATTCCATCCGTACCACAGCGCCATCGCGATGTCGTTGAAAGCCTTGGGCTTCTGCTGGCCGCCCACGACGGAGAACGCGCCATCGGCGTACTCCACCGCAGACTCGTCGACACCGAAGGCGTGAGCCGCCGCCGCCCGCATCTTTGCGATGACCCTGCCCGCAGCCAGGTGCACCGCCGGACCGCCGACGCTGTACGAGCGGCTGCCGTACGTGCCCTGCCCGTACGGGGTGCGATCCGTGTCCGATTGGAAGACCTTCACGGAGGCGACGTCGACACCAAGCGCGTCTGCGGCGATCTGCGCAAATGTCGTCTCGTGGCTCTGGCCGGTCGACTTCGAGCCGATCGTGACAGCGACCTCGCCGCTCGGATGCACCCTGATGTTCGCGCTCTCCCAGGTACCGCCGAGCATCCCCTCCTGCGACATCCGGGTCGACGGTCCCACACCGCAGATCGCGACGAATGACCCGATTCCGATCCCGAGCAGCTTGCCGCGCTCACGCGCCTCACTCCGTGCGGTCTCGATGCCGGCGTAGTCGCTGTGCTGGAGGGCGAGATTCAACGCGGTCGCGTAATCACCGGAGTCGTATGTCCAGCCCAGGCCGTTGTCGTACGGGAAACGGTCGGGCGCGACCATGTTGCGCAGCCGTACCGCAGCCGGGTCCAAGCCCACCTTCTGAGCGTACAGGTCGATGAGCCGCTCCATCAGGTAGGTGGCCTCGGCTCGACCAGAGCCGCGCTGTGCGCCCAGCGGCACGGTGTTGGTGAACGTGGCGTACACCTCGCAGAAGGCGTGCGGGATCGCGTAGGGACCCGTGATGCTGCGGCCCATCAGCGCCGTCGCCACTCCCGGCCCGATGGTCGAGGGATAGGCGCCGAGGTTGGCGTAGCTGGTGCAGCGGAGGGCGGTGATCCGGCCGTCGCGGTCGCCCGCGAGGGTCACGTGCTGTCGATGGTCACGTCCCTGAACGGTGGAACGCATCAGCCCGTTCCGGCTGTCCACCCACTTCACGGGACGCCGCAGCTCCTTCGCCAGGTACAGTACGAGCGGCATGTCAGGGTACAGATAGCCCTTCGTGCCGAAGCTCCCGCCGACGCTGGGCGCGACCACCCGAAGCTTGTTCAACGGGATGCCCAGCACCAGCTCGGCCAGCAGAAATCTGTGGTTGTGCGGCGACTGGGTGCTGGCGTAGAGCGTGTACTCCTCGGTCGTCGGGTCGTAGTCCCCGAGGGCCGCGCGCGGCTCGATGGGGCTGTTGATGGTTCGCTGATTGTAGAGGTCCAGCTCCACGGCCACCTCGGCAGAGGAGATGGCGGTGTCCGTGCCCTGCCGGTCGCCACACGTCCAGTATGCGTTGAGGTTGTTCTTGACGGCCTCGTGGAGCTGCGGAGCGCCCTCCGCGAGAGCATCCTGCGGCTCGGTGACGACAGGCAGCAGCTCATAGTCGACACGGATGGACTGGATGGCGTCGTGCGCCTGGTGCGCTGTCTCGGCGACCACGGCGGCAACCGCATCCCCGATATAGCGGACCTTCCCCTGAGCGAGGACGGGACCGGCGCCGGGGACGCCGAATGGGTGCGGTGGAAAATGGCTCTCGACGCCGCCCGGGATCCAGATGCAGGGCAACGGCATCAGCTTGTCCGCCAGGTCGGCTCCGGTGACCACGCGCACCACGCCGGGCATCTGCTGCGCACGTGCGGTGTCGATGCCGGTGATCCGGGCGTGGCCGTGCTCACTGCGCAGGAGCGCCATGTGGAGCATGTTCGGAAGCGCCATGTCCGCGGTGAACCTGGCGTCGCCGCGGAGCATCGCGGGATCCTCCCGCGGCCTGACAGGGGTCCCGAATGTCGGCTGGCTCATCGCTCTCCCCCACCTGCCGTACGGATGGCCTCGGACGAGGCCACGAGATCCTGGACCGCACGCACCACGCTGTGATATCCGGTGCAGCGGCACAGATTGCCGGCCAGCCACGACCGGATCTCGGCCTCGGTCGGGCTGGAGCTGTGCGCCAACAGGTCGAGGAGCGACATCACCATGCCGGGCGTGCAGAAACCGCACTGCACGCCATGCCTGACCCACAGGGCTTCCTGCAGGGGGTGCAGGTCGCCGTTGGCGCTGACTCCCTCGATGGTCGTGACGTCGGCTCCGCCGGCCTGCACGGCCAGCACCTCGCAGCTCTTCGTGGACACACCGTTGAGATGCACGACGCACGATCCGCACTGGCCGGTATCGCACCCCACCTTCGTGCCGGTCGACCCGAGCTCGTCGCGCAGCATGTCCACCAGCAGGACCCGTGGCTCGACCTCGGAGCTGACCGGCTGACCATTTACCCTGAAGGAAGTTCGCATGGAGTACACGCCCCTGTAGGTGTCAAGATCACGACGTGGCGAAAGGTCGGCCGGGCGAGCGCTGCGCCGCCCGGCCACGGGCTCATTCCGGAACGAGCACCGGCGGGTTGTCCTGGTCGACGAAACCCTGACTGATCTCGACGATGTTGTCCTCCGGGTCCCTCAGCCACACGGTGCGCCATCCCGGGATGAACCCGTCGAAATCGACAGGCCCCAGGGTGATGCGCTGCTTCACCTCGTCGCCCATGAGCGACAGCGTCGCATCGACGTTGTCGACCTTGAAGGCAATGTGGCGGACGCCCGGACTGTGCGGGCCGTCCGACGTGCCCACGGGAAGGGGCGACATCTGGTCGGCGGCGAAGAGCTCGAGGTACATGCCCGCGTTCCGGATGAAGACGATCTGCTTGCCGTCGCCGAGCGGCGCCACCCGAGCCCGTCGAAATCCGAAGTACCGGGTGTAGAACCGCTCCACCGCGATCGGGTCCCTGCAGGTCAGTGCGAGATGGTGGAACATCGGCGACGGGGCCGGCAGCGTCGTCGTGGCAGAGGCGCTCGGTGTCGCCTGAGCGGTCATACCGTCGCTCCTGTGAGGCCGGCCACCGCCGTTCCGGCGGGCAGCGGCCGCGTGGTCTTCAGACCGTGCTCCGCTTTGATGAGATCGGCGGCCCTCTCTGCGATCATGACGATGGCGGTGTGGCAGTTGCCCGACGGCACCTGGGGCATCACGCTCGCGTCGGCCACGCGCAGGCCGCGTACCCCGTACACCCTCAGCTGCGGGTCGACGACCGCCATCGCGTCCGAGCCCATGCGGCACGAGCCTGCCTGATGGTGGTAGGAATCGCCGAACAGTCGTGCAGCGTCGCGGAACTGGTCGTCGGTGACCACGTCCGCCGGCGGCAGGACGCGGCCGCCGATCCAGGGCGACAGCGCCCTGGTGGTGGCGATCCGGTCGGCCAGCCGCATGCCCTGGGCGAGGCGCTCGAGGTCGGAGGCCGCGGAGAGGTACGCCGGGTCCACCCGAGGAGGGGCCTGGTGGTCGGGCCCGTCCAGGCGCACCGACCCGCGCGACATGGGCCGTACCACACCCGGCAGGAAGACGACGACGCCGCTGTCGCCGTCGGCGGCGGCCGGGTCCTTGTGGACGAACGCCATCTGCATGTCCGGGCCGACCCAGCCCGGGTCCGATCGGTAGAACAGGGCCACCTCGGACAGGTTGAAGTGCGGCGCAGGCAGGGGCTTGCGTGTCTGGTAGATCACCGGAGCCAGGACGTGGTTGTGAAAGTTCTCGCCCACCCCGGGGAGGGGCGCCACGACAGGGATGTCGAACCCCCCGAGCTGCGCCGGGTCGCCGATGCCGGACAGCAGAAGGAGCTTGGGGGACTCGATGGCACCCGCGCAGACGATCACCTCCCGGGTCGCCGTCACCCGCCTGACCCCGCCGGCAGCCGACGGGTCGGTGTATTCGACACCGACGCATCGGTCGCCGTCGAAGAGCAGGCGGCTCACCTGAGCCTGACACGTCAGGGTGAGGTTGTCGAGATTCGGACGGGCCAGCGCCGGCTCGAGGTAGGCGGCGAACATGTTGTGCCGCCTGCCGTCGCGGATGTTGGCGTGATGCCAGCCGACGCCGTCCATGCGGGGACCGTTGAAGTCCTCCGTCCGGGGGAAGCCCAGCTCGATGCAGGCCTCCTCGAACGCCCTGGACGCCGGGCTCGGCTCGTGCAGCCGCGCATCGGCGACGGACAGTGGACCGCCGTGGCCACCCAGGGGATTGGTGTCGTCCTCGTAGTCCTCCAGCTTCTGGAAGTAGGGCAGCACGGCGTCATAGGACCAGCCGGGGCAGCCTGCGTACGCCCAGTTGTCGAAGTCGGACCGATGCCCGCGCACGTGCATCATGATGTAGAAGTTGCTGCTCCCGCCGGGCAGCTTGCCCCGCGGCTCCTCGGTGACCCGCGGGCCACCGTTCTGCGGGTCTCGCAGCTCCGGCTGCGGGACGCTGCGGTATCGCCAGTCGGCGGCCGTGTTCTGCACCAGCTTCCAGTGGGCTGGATCGTCGATGTCGGCCCGGACGGCCGGCGGCACCTCGCTGCTGCCCGCCTCCAGGCACAGAACGGTGGCATCCTCGACCTCGCTCAGTCGCGCGGCCAGGGCGCACCCGGCCGAGCCGGCACCCACGACGATGAAGTCGAAACGGTCTCTGTCCATGGACATCCGTGGGTACCTCTACCGGCCCGTGCTGCTGCCGCTGCCTGCGGCCGTCTGGTTGATGAACGGATCGAACGGGCGGGTGTCGTGGATGGTCCGCATGTACACGATCCTCCCGTGCTGC
>JAQBPH010000322.1:0-10462 GCA_028287625.1 Chloroflexota bacterium
TGGCGGCGAGGGTGCGTGGCAGACCCAGGAGCGCTGCCGCGACCCCGGGTGGCCCCTCCAGGAGCGAGGCACGCTCCACGTCCGACGCCTCCGCCAGCAGCGGCTCCACCAGCTGCCGCACCACCCCGAAGGCGAACTCGCGCTCCAGCTCGCCACCGCGCGCCCGCAGCACCCGGAAGCCCTCGCCCTCCGCCGCGTCGCGCGCGGCCGCTAGCATCACGGTCTTGCCCATACCGGCCGGCCCCTCGACGACGAGCGCGCCGCCTCGCCCCTGCTGCGCCAGCCGCAGGCGCCGCCCGACCCGCTCGAGCTCCCGGTCGCGTTCGAGCACCAGATCACTCCGATGCGCAGAACGAGTGGCCACACAGCCACGAGACCACGGCGTCGCGGGTGACGCCCGCGGACCGTTCGACGGTCACCGCGTGGCCGGTGTCGGGGATGGTGATGGTGGTGACGTCGTGGCTCCCGGCGAACAGGCGGCGCTGGCTCTCCAGGGCCGGCGGCGGGAACACCGCGTCGTGGTCGCCGATGAGCAGCAGCGCGGGCACGGTGATGCTGCGCACCTCACGCACATCGGTGGCGATGGCGGTGACGAGGGAGGCGTCATCACCACAGGGCTCGGGGTTGCGCATCGCGGTGACCGCCGCAACCACCTGCAGATCCGCGTCGTGGAACATGAGCGCCTGGAAGTCGGCGTCGCTCTGGCCGAAGGGGGCATGGCCGGGGGGGTTGCCACCACCCAGGCAGGTGAGAGCGGCCTGGGTGAGGGCACCCAGGGTCCGGACCGATGGGCCGAGGTCGGCATAGCTCAGCACCATCACTCCGTCGACGTCGCGGAATGAGTACGCCTCGATCTGGGTGATGGCCCCGCCCGCGGAGTGGCCGGCGATTCCCACCCGTCCGAACCTCAGCGCATCACCGCCCTCGAGCGTGTAGCTCCCGGAGCGAAGCGCCTGCACGACCTGGTGGGCGACATCCGCCTGGGCGCCGATGCAGCTCTGCTCTCCCGGCGGGCGGCCGCTGCGCCCATACCCGATGCGGTCGATGACCACCGAGGCGACGCCGCGCACTGCCAGGGTGCGCGCCCAGTCGTATCCGGCGACGGCGTCGAAGCTCCAGAAGAACTCGCCGAAGCCGAGCCCGTGGAGATCCAGCACCACGGCGCGCGCCGTGTCGCCGTCAGCCGGTCGCGCGGTGGGCCCCACCAGGTGGCCCACGATCGTGTAGGCGGCGCCGTCACTGTCGCAGGGCACCATCGAACGGTTGGTGTTGCGGACCTGGAAGCTGACCGCCCGGCTCTGAATCGGGACGGATGCCGACGCCGCCGTCGCGGGGACTGCCGACGTCGCCGCGAGGGGCACCAGTGCGGCCGCGGCGGTGATGGCGGCGGCGGCCGCGGCCGCACGCAGTCCCCTCATCACGCGCGTACCTTCCCGGTCACCATGGCCGGCTCCCTGAAGGCCCACACCCGCCGGTACGAGCCCCGGGTGAGCTCGTCGACGAGCGAGGGGCCCATGGGTGACCATCCCAGCTCGGTGCGGACCTTCGTCGAGTCCACGCGGCTGTTGCTGGCCATCGAGACCGCCGACCTCGGACCAAAGGCCCGCACGGCCTCCTCCATGCTGGTCGAATCGGCGCCATCGAACCCGAACAGGCGGGCGATGCCCCCCGCGATCTCGCGCATCTCGCACTCGCCGGCTGCCAGGTTGTAGACGCTGCCCGGCGGAGCGTGCTCCAACGCCAGCAGGTACGCCTCCGCCACGTCGTCGAGGTACACGTTGCCGTACCGGTTGAGGCCACGACCGGTGTACCGGCTGACCCCGTCGCGCAGCGCAGCCCGCAGCAGCACCGGAAGCTGCTCGCTGCCGCCGTAGCCGTAGACCATCGACGGGCGCATCACGACGGTGTGGTCACCCGCGTGGGCGGCGTCCTGGGTGAGCAGGTCACTCCGGTATCGCGAGCCCACCTCCGGGATCGGCGTGTAGCCGTCGTCCTCGGTGTGCACCGTATCGCTCGGCTCGCCTCCCGCCATATCCGTGTAGATGCCGGTGCCGCTCGTCCGGACGAAGCGTTTGCCGGTCCCGGCGATGATCTGCAGCAGCGCCACGACCGACGGCGCGTTGTCCGCGCTCGCCGTCTCGATCACGGCATCGACGCCCTCGGCCGCCGCTCGCAGGGAGTTCGGGTCGCCGAGATCGCCCCGCACCGGAGCGATGCCGGACCGTGCGAGCGTTCGTACGCCGAGGTCGTCGCGCACCAGGCCGGTCACCGTGTGGCCCGCGGTCATCAGTCGCTGTGCGACCGCCCGCCCGAGGTATCCGGTCGCGCCGGTGACGAGTACGTTCATCGCTCCTACCACTCCATGCAAACGACGTCGATCCCACTGGTGACGTGAATGCTGGGTCCGCTCTTCGGTGTCCGCACCGGGACACCCCCCGGGGAGACCCCCTGACTTTCGGGCGCGGCGCTCTCCCGCGATGCGTCAGAGCCTCGCCGGCCTGACGTCGAAAGTCAGGGGGGCCACCCGGGGGGGCGCCGGGTGCGATGCCCGGGGTGGCGCAGCGACCATGTCATCGCCATCGCCCGCTCCCCACCCACCTTCGGAGGAGGACACCCGATGCCACGCACCGTCATGTTCATCCACGGGGCATGGATGACCCCCCACTCCTGGAAGCCGTTCATGTCCCGCTTCGACGCGAGGGGATTCTCCTGCTCAGCCCCGGCCTGGCCGCACATCTCCGAGGCTCCCGGCCAGTTCACCGGTGCCGCAGGCGACCCTGCGCTCGCCCGAGTGGGGCTCGCGGAGCTGGTGGATCACTACATTCGAAGATCGACGATCTCGGGACGCAGCCGATCCTCGTCGGGCACTCCTTCGGTGGGCTGGTGGTCCAGCTGCTCCTCGACCGGGGCCTGGGCGCGGCGGGCATCGCCCTCGACCCCGCGCCGGTCAAGGGAGTGCACCCCGGGTTGACCGCATCGCGCGCCAGCCTGTCGGTGTTCACCAGCTGGCGTGGTTGGCGCCGGGTGCAGACGATGTCCGAGAAGTCGTTCGACTGGGGCTTCGTCAACGCGCTGCCTCCGTCGGAGCGGCGTGCCGCCTACCGTGAGCAGCTGGTGCAGGCCCCGGGGCGCATGTTCTTCCAGGCCGCGTTGGGGCGCGGAAACAGTGTGAACTTCGCCAACCCGTCGCGGCCGCCCCTGCTGCTGATCGTCGGCAGCCAGGACCGCACCGTGGAGCCGTCCATGGTCCGCAGGAACTTCCGCCTCGCCAGTCGCAGCCCTTCCCCGACGGAGTTCCATGAGTTTCCCGGCCGTTGTCACTTCCTGATCGGCCAGCCCGGTTGGGAGGAGGTGGCCGACTACACCATCGCCTGGTGCGATCGCATGGAGGCGGCGCATGCTCTGGGCGCGCAGCCCCAGGCCGCCGGAACGTCCGACGGTGCGGAACTCGGAACCCAGGCACGGCGGTGAGAAGCCCGAGCTCCCGGGACGAGAGGGTCTCGAGGGTGGCCGACAGCTCGAGGCCGATCGGCAGGGCGGCCCTGACCGCATCCGTGGGTGGCCAGAGGGGCTTTGCCGATTGGACGAGCCCCGACCATCGGCTGCGACGGCTCCTGGCCGAATTCATCGGGATGGCCGGACTGACGTTCATCCTCTCCGGTGGCGCCGCGATTCTCGTGCGGTACGGAGGTCACCCCCTGCAACCCTGGCAGACGGTGCTGGTACTCTCCGCCGTCGCGGCGCTCTGGCTCCTCGTGGCCGTCTACTTTCTGGGTGACATCTCGGCCCACTTCAACACGGCAACGACGCTGGCGTTCGCGCTGCGGCGGGACATGGGCTGGGTGATGGCCGGCGTCTACTGGATCGTGCAGTTCGCAGCGGCCGCCTGCGGGTCCCTGTCAGCCCGCGCCTTCTTCGGCGTCGCGGGCAATCTGGCCGCCACGACGCCCCCACAGGGCCACTCCTGGCAAGCGGCCGGCTTCGAGGCGATCATCTCGTTCGGTCTGGTGGTCATGGTGCTCAACCTGGCCGACGGGCCGAAGCTCAACGGCCCCTTCGTGCCGCTTGCCGTCGGTGCCTACATCATGGCCTGGGGCACCATGGGCGGACCCTTCGACGGCGCCTCGATGAACCCCGCCAGGAGCTTTGGACCCGATCTCGCCCTGGGAGACCTGTCCACCTGGTGGGTGTACCTGGTCGGACCGGCGGGCGGCGCCGTGATCGCTGTGGGCGTGGCGTATGTGCTGCGAGGGCCGGCCAGGGCAGCGGAGGCCATCGCCGCCATGGGAACGCCCCTGGACCGGGGCGCGTGAAGACCGAGGCTCGGGTCACCCTCGGCCACTCGGACATCCTGATGCGCCCGATCGGCCTCGGCTGCATGGGCATGTCGCAGTTCTACGACGGCGACGCCGACCTGGCCGAGGCCACTCGGACCATCCAGGCCGCGATCGACCTGCGTGTCGCCATGCTCGACACCTCGGACATCTACGGCGCCGCCGGGGCGACGTTCGGACTGCCCACCCGCGGGTTCGGGCACAACGAGCGACTCATCGCCGGAGCGATCAGGGGGCGCCGCGATCAGGTCGTGCTCGCGACGAAGTTCGGATCCCTGCCGAGCGCCGAGGGCACGGTCGCCCTCGACGGACGCCCGGAGTATGTCCGGCAGGCGTGCGAGGCCAGCCTGCGACGGCTCGAGACCGATCGGATCGATCTGTACTACTGCCACCGCATCGACCCACGTGTCCCGATCGAGGACACCGTCGGTGCGATGGCGGAGCTGGTTCAGGGCGGCAAGGTCCGTGCCATCGGGCTCAGTGAGGTCGACGCCGGCACGCTGCGGAGGGCTGCCGCCGCGGTCCACCCCATCTCCGCCCTCCAGAGCGAGTACTCGCTGTGGGAGCGACGTGTCGAGTCGAGCGTGGTCCCCGCATGCCGGGCGCTCGGGATCACGCTCGTCCCCTACTCTCCGCTCGGACGAGCCATGCTGACCGGCCACATCGCGGCCGGTGCGAGCTTCCCGGCAGGCGATTTCCGCACGACGCTCCCAGGTTTCGGGGTGAGAACCTCGAGCACAACCTCCGGCTGGTCGATGCGCTCTGCGCCTTCAGCGATGCGCGGGGATTCACTCCCGGCCAGATCGCCCTGGCATGGCTGCTCGCTCAGCCGCTCGACGTCGTGCCCATCCCCGGGACCAAGCGCATCACCTACCTGCGGGAGAACCTGGCCGCGACCGCCGTTCCTCTCAGTGCGGACGACGTGGCGGAGCTGGCCGCCATCTTCGACCCGAGCAAGGTCAGGGGCGAACGCTATGGGTCAGCCGCAGCCACGTGATGCGGACGGTTGAGAAAGGAGCTCCATGTCTGGTTCCTTCATCTTCATCGCCACCAACAGACTCCGGGAGGGCAGGCTAGTGGAATCAGATCTGGTGGTGCGCGCCGCCGTCGACGCTCCATTCGGCGGCGGTGACCTGGCGCGACAGGGGTGAGACGAGGTACGCGATGACCTGTGCGATGTCGTCCGCCTGGCCGAGCCGGCGAGTGAGCGTCCTCTCCTCCATGCGGGCGATCGCGCTCTCCTTGTCGATCCCCCAGATCTCGGCGATCTGCTCGGCGAAGCCCCCCGGCCGGTCGTACAGCGGGGTGCGGGTGGGTCCGGCGTTCACGACGTTCGAGCGGATGCCCTGCGGGCTGAACTCGGTGGCCAGGGAGGTGGACAGCGCCAGCAGCGGAAGTTTGGCCGCGGCGTAGTCCAGGTTGCCGATCTCCGGCATCCGCCCGGACTCGCTGCTGACGTGGACCAGGCTGCCCCCGCCGTTCGCCAGCATGGCGGGCACGGCGGCGCGGCTCATACGACGGGCGGCGTGGAAGTCGAGGTCGAAGGTGGCGAGCCACTGGTCGTCGGTGGTGTCCAGGAAGCTGGTGCGGACGTGCAGTCCGCCGGCGTTGTTGACGAGGGCGTCGATCCGTCCGTGCCGCTCGAGCACGGTGGCGATGACGCGGTCGGGTGTGGCGGAGTCCGTGAGATCGGCCTGGACGGCGGTGCCCCGGGTGCCCAGACCGGTGTCGATCGGATCGCGGTCGACACCGACGACGACGGCTCCCTCCTCGGTGAGCAGGCGGGCGGTGGCTTGCCCGATGCCTGAAGCGGCACCGGTGACGACGACAACGTTGTCGGTCAGCTGGAGGTCCACGGCGTTCTCCTTGCGAGTGAGGTCAGGGGTGCGGTGCTTTAGGGCCGGTGGTCAGGCGCGGGCCGCCGCCGTCACGACCGACTGCGCCCTGAAGGCCCACACCCGCCAGTACGAGCCCCGGGCGAGGTCGTCGAGCAGCGAGGGTCCCTTCGGCGACCAGCCCAGCTCGGTCCGGGCCCTCGTCGAGTCCACCCGGCTGTTGCTGGCCATTCCGGCCGCGTACATCGCACCGATGGCCTGACCGGTCTCCTCCAGGCTGGTCGAGACCGCGCCGTCGAACCCGAACAGCCGAGCGACGCCGGTGGCGATCTGGCGCAGGTCGCACTCGCCGGCTGCCACGTTGTACACGGCGCCCGCCGGCGCGTGCTCCAGCGCCAGCACGTACGCCTCGGCCACGTCGTCGAGGTACGCATTGCCGTACCTGTTCAGGCCACGGCCGGTGTACCGGCTGACCCCGTCGCGCAGCGCAGTCCGCAGCAGCAACGGAATCTGCTCGCTGCCGCCGTACCCGTAGACCATCGACGGACGAATGAAGACCGTGTGGTCGCCGGCCGCTGCGGCGTCCATTGTCAGCACATCCAGGTGGTACCGCGGGGCGAGCTGCGGGACCGGCGTGTAGCCGTCGTCCTCGGTGTGCACCGTGTCGCTCGGCTCGCCGGCCGCCCCATCGGCGTAGATGCCGGTTCCGCTCGTCCGGATGAAGCGCTTGCCGGTCCCTGCGATAATCTCCAGCAGGGCTACCGTGGACGCGGCGTTGTCGGCGCTCGCCGCCTCGATCACAGCATCGACGCCCTCGGCGGCCGCCCGCAAGGAGTTCGGGTCGCCGAGGTCGCCGAGAACGGGATCGATACCGGACAGGGCGAGTGTGCGTACGTCGAGATCTTCGCGCACCAGGCCGGTCACCGTGTGGCCCGCGGTCAGCAGGCGCTGTGCGATCGCCCGCCCGAGGTAACCGGTCGCGCCAGTGACGAGCACCTTCATCGGTCCTACCACCTCTCTCTCTTTTTGCGAACAACCTCATTCCCACCTGACTCCCGAACCAGATGGGAGCATGTGGGATCGGATGGTGGCGTCAATGGTGGGTGCGCTCCCCGACGTTCCGCACCGGGGCACCCCCCGGGGAGACCCCGTGACTTTTCGGGGATGGCGACCCGGTGGCGGGGCCTCCTGCATCACAAAGTCAGGGGTGTCCGCAGCGGACTCCCACGGTGTGAAGACGGGGCGGCCGGCGGAGCATGCCCGGAGTGCTGATGAAACACCATCGGTTGACAGGTATCCTGGTGGCGGCATGCGGCTGCGCCGATGAGTCAGCCGGGTTCCCTTACGCCGTGGCGCAGGCCGTCGACGAGCAGGTCGAGGAGACGACCGGCCTGCTCGCGCTGCGCAGGCTCGCCGGCGGCAAGGGACACGCCGCTCAGCCCCAGGAGCACGTCGTTGGGCTCGACGTCCGACCTCAGGGTCCCGGCGCTGACACCGGCGTCGAGGAGCCCGGTGATGGCCGCGATCAGCCGGTCGCGACTCTCGGCGTACGGGTTCCCACCCGACGCGATGACGGCGCGAAGCGCCCCGGCCATGTAGCGCTTGGTGGTCATGTAGTCGATGAAGCGATCCATCCAGGCACGCATCGCCCCGTCCGGCGGGAGCGACCGCAGCAGGCCGGGCACCGCGTCGCACAGTCGGGCGAGCTCCTGGCGATAGGCCGCCTCGACGAGCGCCTCGCGCGTCGGGAAGTGGCGGTAGAGCGTCCCGATGCCGACGCCGGCCGTCTTCGCGACGGCGTCGAGCGTCACGTCCGCCCCGTCGCTCGCGAAGGCGCGAACGGCGGCATCGAGCAGCCGGGCGCGGTTGCACCGGGCGTCGGCGCGCACCGCTCGGCCGCCGGTCTCCGACACGGGTCCTCCTCTCGAGCCCACAGCGGGTTGCGGGGTGCGGGTTTGCGAAACGGAGGTTACTCCGGTTAGGCTGGCGCCGTACCGGAGGATCCTCCGATTCAGAGCATAGCCGCTTCCGTCTCGGTCCGCATCGCCGGACACCCAGGAGAGAGCATGAATGTGACCACGCCTGTCAGCACGCCCTTCACTGGCGACACGACCGCCGCCGTGCCGAACGTCTGGCTCGTCACCGGCAGCTCCCGTGGCCTCGGCCGCGCCCTTGCGGAGGCCGTCCTCGCCGCGGGTCACCGGCTCGTGGCCACCGCCCGCCAACCCGGCCAGCTCGCGGACCTGGTCGAGCGGTACTCCGACCGGGCCCTCGCGGTCGCCCTGGACGTGACCGACCGGGCACAGGCCGAGGCCGCGATCCGGGCCGCGGTCGACACCTTCGGCCGCCTCGACGTCCTGGTGAACAACGCCGGATACGCGAACGTGAACGCCATCGAGGACTTCACCGAGGAGGACTTCCGCGCCCAGATCGAGACCAACCTCTGGGGCGTCATCACCATGACGCGCGTCGCCCTCCCCGCCCTGCGTGAGCAGCGCAGCGGTCACATCATCCAGATCTCCTCCGTCGGGGGCCGCGACACGGCCCCCGGGATCGGCCCGTACCAGACCGCCAAGTGGGCGGTCGAGGGCTTCTCGGGCGTGCTCCAGAAGGAGGTCGCGCCGCTGGGCATCCACGTGACCCTCATCGAGCCGGGCGGGTTCCGCACCGACTGGGCCGGCTCGTCGATGACCGTGCACGATATCCGCGAGGACTACCGCCCGACCGTCGGCAGGCTTGCCGAGCGGCGAAACTCCGGAACGACGGCGATGGGCGACCCGAGGAAGGCCGCGCAGGCGATCCTGCGGATCACCGAGGTGGAGGCGCCCCCGCTGCGGCTCCTCCTCGGGAGCGACGCCTACGCGCTGGCCCGTGCCGCCGACGAGGCCAAGATCGCGTCCGACGAGGAGTGGAAGGAGCTGACGTTCTCCACCGACGCCGACGACGCCGAGCTGCAGCTCGACGAGCTGCGCCGCCTGACAGGGAACCCGGTGTGACCACGCCCATCACCACGCCCTTCAATGCGGAGGCAACCGCCGCCGAGGTCGTGGCAGGGATCGATCTCAGCGGCAGCCGGGCCATCGTGACCGGTGGCGCGTCCGGCATCGGCGTCGAGACGGCGCGTGCGCTCGCCGCCGGCGCGGAGGTGACCCTCGCGATCCGCAACGCCGGGGCGGGCAAGCGCGTCGGAGATCGTGGCCACCATCGGGAACACCCACGTCCTCGTCGCACCTCTGGATCTCGCCGACCGCGCATCGGTCGCGTCGTTCGTCGACGCGTGGGGCGGGCCGCTGGCCCTCCTGGTCAACAACGCCGGGGTGATGGCTGTGCCCGACCTCCAGGTGACCCCGGAGGGCTGGGAGATGCAGTTCGCGACCAACCACCTCGGCCACTTCGCGCTCGCACTCGGTCTGCACGATGCACTCTCCGCCGCCGGCGGCGCGCGGATCGTGTCGCTCAGCTCCGTCGGGCACCGGCGCTCACCGGTGATCTTCGACGACCTGAACTTCGCCTGCCGTCCCTACGACCTGGGGCTCGCCTACGGACAGTCCAAGACCGCCCACGTCCTGTTCGCCGTCGAGGCGACACGCCGCTGGGAGGGCGACGGCATCACCGCCAATGCGGTCCACCCGGGAACGATCGCGACCACCAACCTGGTGCGGAACCTGGACCCTGACGTCCTGGCGCACCTCCACGCCTCAGCCCGCGTGTCCCTCAAGACAGTGGCGTCCGCAGCATCATGATCAGCATCCGTCCGCTGGGCAGCCGCCCAGGAGGAACACCCATGACTGGAGAAGCGAAGAGGAATGTGGAATTGAGCTTCTTCGACAACGTGTCGGCGGGTAGGCTTGACGTCGCCCTGGCATTGATCGCCGACGACGCCACCTGGTCGGTCGCCGGCAATCCAGAGCAGTTTGCGCTTGCAGGCACCAGGACCAAGGCGGAGTTTCTCGAGATGCTCGAGGTGATTGGCGGGGCGATGCCCAATGCGGTCCAGGTGTCCATCGGTTGCCGCCTTCTGCGAGGGGCCCTGAAGTTGCGGTGACCGCCACCTGGGACTTCTCCTCTCTCAGCTTCCATGGCAGATACCGCGTCAGGAACCCCGATCTCCGACGACGATGCGGAGTCGGTCCAACCGCCCTTTTCAGCTCCTCCTGAATTCAACTCACGCGGCACACCTTGGTAAGGCGTAGGTCGTGGGTTCGATTCCCACCTTGGGCTCCACCGCCTCCCTCAGTTTCGATTTCCCTTGTGTGCCAATGTAGTTCGCGCTGAACGACCGGTCAGATCAGG
>JAQBPH010000680.1:0-5764 GCA_028287625.1 Chloroflexota bacterium
CGCCGGCGCCCGCCCGCTCGCCGACCGTGCCGAGACCGAGCTGCGCGCCACCGGCGCCCGGCCGCGCCGCGTGCTGCTCACCGGCCTCGAGGCTCTCACCGCCAGCGAGCGCCGCATCGCCGAGCTCGCCGCCCAGGGGCTCACCAACCGTCAGATCGCCCAGAACCTGTTCGTCACCGCCCGGACCGTCGAGGGCCACCTCACCAACGTCTTCACCAAGCTCGACGTCAGGACCCGCATCGAGCTGTGGGGAGCGCTGGGGACGACCGCCAGGCGCGGTGCCCACCCCTGACCGTCCCTCACGGATGCGCCGGCCGGTCGCTGCGCCGAGAGACGACTCGGTAGGCAAGGGACGTCAGGCAGTCGAACCCTCGGTCCGGAAGCAGCCGGCGGGCGAGGAGAATGGGCCTGGCACCCCTGCCGACGACGTAGCGCGTCCTCGGCCGGCGCGACGTGACCGCCTTCGCCACCACCCTGGCGATGACATCGGGAGAGGAGCCCAGACTGGGATGCTCGGCGCTCGATCCCAGCACCTTCGCGACCGTTGCAGCCTGATTGGCGTAGGCGCCCCCTCCCGAGGTGGCGACGAGGCTGTCCGTGGCGATCGTGCTCCACTCGGTCCTGATGGGACCGGGCTCGATGACCACCACACGGATACCGAACGATGCGAGCTCCATGCGCAGGGAGTCACTCAATCCCTCGACCGCGAACTTGGTCGAGTGGTACCAGCCGCCCAGTGGCGCGGACATCCTGCCGTGGATGGAGGAGATGTTGATGATGTGCCCGCTGCGCTGCGAGCGCATGTGGGGAAGCACGAGCTGGGTGAGGCGCGCGAGCCCGAAGAGGTTGACATCGAACTGCCGCCTGGCCTCGGAGAGTGAGACGTCCTCGATGGCACCATACGAGCCGTAGCCGGCGTTGTTGACCAGGACGTCCACCAGCCCGGTCTCCGCGATCACACGGTCCACGAGTGCCACCATCGAAGCGTCATCGGTCAGGTCCACCCTGACCGGCCGGACGCCGAGCTCCGCCAGCGGCTCCATGCGCTCGATGCGGCGGGCGGCCGCGTAGACGGTGCACCCGATGTTCTGCAACCACCGGGCGGTCGCCTCGCCGATGCCGGACGAGGCCCCGGTGACGATCGCGACTCTCGTGGTCATGGATGCCCTGCTCCCTGCCGTGCGCAGGTACGTGAGTGGAGAGCCGGATCCTCGAGGGCGCGCCTCGCGCTTCCGACCGTGGCCAGCGCGGCGCCGGCGAGCGTGATCGCGGCGCCGACCAGGGGCGTCAGCCGCAGGCCACCGGCGCTCACCATGGCGCCTCCGATCGCCGATCCACCAGCGATGCCGACGTTGAACGCCGCGATGTTCAGCGTCGACGCCAGCATGCTCCCGGGTCCGGCGATCGACACCACACGTGCCTGCAGGGCCGGGACCAGCGCGAACCCGGTGGCGCCCCAGGCGAAGAGCAGCGCGACCGTCAGCCAGGGGATGCCGCCCCCGAGCCACATCAGCGAGAGCACCGCCGCCAGAGCGACCAGCGTCACCGGCAGCATGCGGACCGGCCACGCGTCGTTGGCCCGACCACCCAGGATGCTGCCGGCCGCGGAGGCCGCCCCATACACGAGGAGGAGCGCTGCCACCGCGGTGGGACCGAACCCGCTGACCTGCTCGAGGAAGGGGGTGATGAAGGTGAACGGGATGAACATCGCGCCCCAGCCCACCACCGTGGTGAGGAGTGCGAACCAGATCGTGCCGCGCCGGGCCGGGATCAGGGTGGACGACCCCTCGCTGGCGGACTGCGAACCGACGTCCTGTGGCACGAGGCCCCGCACTGCGACCGCCGCGACGGTGGCGAGCGCGGCCACCGCCAGGAATGGCACCCGCCAGCTCGTGTGCTCGCCCAACAGGGTGCCCCCGGGGACCCCGAGCACGGTGGCAACGGTCAGGCCGGTGAACATGATCGCGATCGCCCGGCTGCGCCGCTCGGCGGGCACGAGGCCGGCGGCGACGACGGACCCCACGCCGAAGAAGGCACCGTGGGCGGAGGCGACCACCACCCGCGTGATGAGCAGCACCGAGAAGCTGGGGGCCACGGCCATGACGACGTGGCCGGCCGCGAAGAAGACCATCAGGCCGGTCAGCACACGACGGGGCGGCAGGCGACGGGTGGCGAGCGTGAGCAGAGGGCCACCCAGGGCGACGCCACCCGCGTACCCGACCACCAGGGTTCCGGTGGTCGCGACCGGCACCGAGAACGCTCCGGCGATCGTGGGCAGGAGGCCCACGACGACGAACTCGGTCGTGCCGATGGCAAAGGCAGCGAGCGAGAGAGCGAGGAGAGCGATGGGCATCGATCTGCTACCGACTTCCCCTGTGTTGGCGGTCAGGCGTGCCAGTGGAGGACAGCGTCGACGTCCACGTCGATCCGGTGCTGATGCCATCGTGGGTACGCCACCCCGTGTTCGCACCGGGGCACCCCCCGGGGGGACACCCCGACTTTTGCCGCCACTCCGAGGGAGGACCGGGCCCCGCGGGTGCCTAGGCCTGACCACCGCCGGCCCCGGACCAGGCGGGCCGTCTACGACCAATGTCTCGCCACCAGTGCGGCGTAGGTCACTTGTGCTCACGAGGTCGCAGCGCCAGCCTTGGCCGGTGACAATCCCGGATGTGGTGGCGCAGGACGGCCTGGTGCTCGAGCGCGACCGGGAGCTCGACCGGATCCGGTGGCGCCTGCGGCTGGCGCGGGAGGGTCGAGGCGGCGCGCTCGTCGTCGAGGGGCCGGCGGGTATCGGCAAGACCGTGGTGCTCGGGGCCGCGCGCGAGCTGGCGGAGGGCGGGGGCTTCCGCGTGCTGCGGGCGCGCGGTGCCGAGCTGGAGCGCGAGTTCGCCTTCGGCGTGGTGCGGCAGCTGGTCGAGCCGCTGTTGGCGGAGGCTTCGGATGAGGAGCTCGCCTCGCTCCTGGAGGGCCCACCCGGGGTCGCGGCAGGGCTCCTCGGCCTGACACGCGGGCGCGACCTGATCGGCCAGTCCGCGCCGGTCGCCCCGGACCCGTCCTTCGCCGTGCTCCACGGGCTCTACTGGCTGTTCGCGAACCTGGCGGCCCGGCGGCCGGTGGCTCTCGTGGTGGATGACGCGCAGTGGGCAGACCGTGCATCGCTGCGCTTCCTCGCCTTCCTGCTGCCCAGATTGGAGGAGCTGCGCGCTGTGCTCATGATGGCGGCGCGGGCGGCCGAGGCGGGGGCTCGCGAGGGTGAGCTGTTCGCAGTGCTGACGATGGACCCGGCGACCGAGATCCTCACGCTCGCGCCGCTCTCCGCCGGCGGGGTCGCCCGGCTGATCGCGGCGGGATTGGGCTCCGAGCCGGAGGCCGCGTTCGCGTCGGCATGCCGGGACGCGACCGGCGGAACGCCGTTCCTGGTCCGCACGCTCGTGGCGGCGCTGGTCGAGGAGGGGGTGCCTCCCGTCGACGCCTCGGCGTCGAGGGTGCGGGGGCTCGCCACCGCCACCGTGGGGCGATGGGCGGTGCTCCAGCTGCGGCGGCTGGGCCCCGACGCGACCCGCCTCGCTCGCGCCGTGTCGATCCTGGAGCGCGCCGAGCCGGCGGTGGCCGCGGGGCTGGCCGGGCTCGCACCGGGCGCGGCGGCGGAGGCTGCCGAGCTTCTCGTCCGCGCCGGCGTCCTGGAGGAGCGGCCGCTCGCCTTCGCCCACCCCATCCTGCGCGCCGGCGTCTACGGGGAGATCGCCGCAACCGACCGCGCCGAGGCACACGGACGCGCGGCGCGCCTGCTGGCAGAGCGGCAGGCGGGCGAGGCTCGTGTCGCCGAGCATCTGCTGATGACCGCTCCGGCGGGCGACGGCTGGGTGGTCGAGCAGCTGAGGGACGCCGCTCGGGCCGCCGCCGCGCGCGGGGCGCCGGACTCGGCGGTCGCCTATCTCCGCCGTGCGCTCGCCGAGCCGCCGGCGGCGGAGGTCGGCGCGGGTCTGTTGCTCGACCTCGGCTCGGCCGAGTACAGCGCCGGCTACCCGAGCTGGGAGGAGCACCTGACCGCGGCGGTGGCGGCGGCAGGGGATGACACCGCCCGAGCCGCCGCCGGCCTGCAGCTCGCCACGGCTCTGGGCCTCCATCACCGGCTCGCCGAGGCGGTCGAGGTGGTCGACCACGTCCAGGCCGACCTCCCGGGCCACGACTGCGAGTCTCGTGTGACGCTGGAGGCCATGGCGGTCGCACTCGGATTGCTCGACGCGGGCATGGGGCCGTCGGTGGCCGATCGAGCCAGTGCCCTGGTCGTGCTCGCCAAGAAGAGGTCCGTCCCGCGCCATGCCCTGGCGGTCGCGGCCTACGTCGCTGCGCTGGCCAACGAGCCTGCGGAGCAGGCCGCCGAGTTGGCGCGCCGGGCGATCGCCGCCGGCCCGCGGGCGCTGCCCGATCCGGGGGAGCCGCCATGGTTCCTGCACGCCACCATCGCGCTGTTCTGGGCCGAGCGCTACGACGAAGCCCAGGCGCTGCTGGACGCCACCGTGGCCGAGGCGCGCGCAACAGCGAACGGGCTGGTCCTTCCCGCAGTGTTGGCACATCGCGCCTGGCTCGCGCTCCGGCGTGGCGATCTCATTGCCGTTGAGGCGGATGCGCGGGCCCTGGGCGAGGCCCCCGACCTGTCAGCCACCCTGCTGCACCGCCCGATCGCGATGGGCGCGCTGGTCGAGGCGCTTGTGGAGCGCGGCGAGCTCGACGCCGCCGAAGGGACACTCGAGCCACTTGCGGCCGATCTCCGGAGCATGTCGCAGACGACGGCGTTGCTGCGCCACGCTCGCAGCCGCCTGCGGCGAGCACAGGGGCGGTTCCCCGAGGCACTCGCCGACCTCCGGGCGGTCGGCGAGATCGCCACGCGGACGCAGGCACGCAGCCCGTGCTATCTCCCCTGGCGCTCCGACACCGCGCTGGTGCAGCTCACCCTGGGTGACGGCGACGCGGCGCGACTCCTGTGCGAGGAGGAGGTGGAGCTGGCCCGCGCCTTCGGCGCCCGGCGCGCGCTCGGGGTGGCGCTGCGGGCCTCGGGCCTGGCCGCCGGTGGTGCGCACGGCGAGTCCCGGCTGCGCGAGGCGATCGAGGTGCTTTGCGGGCCCGATACCCGGCTCGAACAGGCCCGCGCGCTGGCAGATCTCGGCGCACTTCTACGTCGCAGCGACCGCCCCGCCGACGCCCGTGAGTTACTGCGTCGCGCGGTCGACGCGGCGCACCGCGCCGGCGCCCGCCCGCTCGCCGACCGGGCTGAGACCGAGCTGCGCGCCACCGGCGCCAGGCCGCGCCGCGTGCTGCTCACCGGCCTCGAGTCGCTCACCGCCAGCGAGCGCCGCATCGCCGAGCTGGCCGCCCAGGGGCTCACCAACCATCAGATCGCCCAGAACCTGTTCGTCACGGCCCGGACCGTCGAGGGCCACCTCACCAACGTCTTCACCAAGCTCGACGTCAGGGCCCGCATCGAGCTGTCGGCAGCGCTCGGGGCGACCGCCACCCGCGGCACCCAGGCCTGACGAGTCTTCACGTGGCCGCCCTCACAGCGCAGCTGTCAACGCACCGAGGGCGTCGGTGAGCTTCGTGTTCTCGCTGTAGTCGACGGGACAGGCGATCACGGAGACGGCGTCGTCGGCGAGCGCACAGCGAAGGGCGGGCAGCTCGCCCGCAGCCGTCACCGCATAGCCCTTGGCACCGAATGCCCTGGCATAGCTGACGAGATCGGGGTTGGAGAAGGCGACATGGGAGG
>JAQBPH010000338.1:0-3146 GCA_028287625.1 Chloroflexota bacterium
GCCGGGGGTCAGGCCCGCGGCGGCGGCCACCTCGTCGAGGTCGAGCCCCGCCTCGCCGCCGTAGACCACGGGGATGGCCCACTCGGCGCCTCCCCCCCGGGGCGCCTCCGGCGGGCCGGAGGTGAGCTCGCGGAGCGCGGCGACGAGCTCGTCGTGGCCGGTGGCGAGGGCGTCGTAGAGCACCAGGAGCGAGCGCAGCGTGGGCACGGTCTCGACCACCCCCGGAGGCGGCCGGCGGCGGACGGCCGCCTCGAGGGTGAGCACGCGGGCGCTCAGCGCCTCGTCGACGGCGTCGCCGAACTCGACCACCACCCCCGCGTCGGCGGCGGCGAGGAAGCGGGGAGTCGATTGCGACGGTACGAAACTCATCGATGGCTCGGTCCCGGTCGGTGCGAGGAGCGCAAGACTGCCTCCGATGAGGCGTTCTCTACCAGTGACGGTGTACGGATGGACCGGCGGCGCCTCCCAGGCTGCCGCGGGTCCCCACAGGAAGGGAGAACCCCGCACATGGCGTGGTTTGGACGTGTCTCAAAACGGGGTGGCGCCTCGGCGCTCATCATCGCAACCGGCGCAGGGCTGGTGATCTCTCAGCAGGTGGGCTCGACGTCCCACGCGGTGGCCGCAGTGGCCTCCAGCACGACGGTGGCCGTCCCCAAGTCTGGGACGGCGGTTTTCGGCCAGTCGGTGGCCCTCACGGCAGCGGTTTCGCCCACGCCGTCGAACACGGCAGGGGTGACGTTCCTCGACAACGGCGGTCCCATCTCGCCGGTGCGGCACAGCACCACCGGACGCTACTCGTTCTCGACGACCACTCTGGCGATGGGGGCACATTCGATCACCGCCTCCTTCACGGATCCCTCGGGCGCGCTCGCGCCATCGACCTCGGCGCCCGCGGCGCTGACGGTCAGCGCGGCTGGTACGGGGACCGCCACCATGGTGCTGACCTCGAACCCGCCCTCGCCGGTGCAGGGTGGCACCCCCGTGAGCCTGACGGCGCAGCTGACCGGCAGCGCCGGTCTGCCCACCCCCACCGGCTCGGTCACGTTCAAGAACGGCACGGGGGTGATCTCCGCAGGGCGTGGCGTCGGCGCGAACGGCGCTGTCACCATCCCCGCCAACACCCTGCCGCTCGGGACCAACAACATCAGCGCGGCCTACAGCGGTGACGCCAACTACGCCGCGGTGACCCAGACCCTGCCCCTCGTGGTGACGGCGTCGCAGAACGACAAGTTCGTCCAGCACCTGTACACCGACATGATCGGCGGCCAGGACCCGGGCGGCGAGGCCTACTGGGTGTCGCAGCTGGTCAAGGGTGCGACGCGCCCCGCGGTCGCCTACGCCTTCACCCAGACGCAGAACTACGACAACGCGGTGGTGAACCAGCTCTACCTCAACATCATGCAGCGCCCCGCCGACGCCGGCGGCGCCAGCTACTGGGCCGGCCAGCTGCGCGGCGGGTCGACCCCGGAGCGGGTCGCCGCCTCGATGGTGGCCCTGCCCGAGCGCTACAACAGCCAGGCCTTCGGCCAGGGCAACGACGACACCTGGATCGCAGCCACCTACCGTGCGCTGCTCGGCCGTGAGGGCGAGCCCTCGGGGAAGGCGTACTGGCACAACTTCCTGGCCACCGGCGGTCCCCGCTGGCAGATGACCCTCGACTTCGTCTCCGGCTCGGAGTGGGCGGGCGTGACCGTCAACACCATGTACGCCAAGTTCCATCTCGGCACCCCCGATCCCGGCGCCCTCGGCTACTGGTCGGGGCAGGTCCTCGGTGGCATGCGCGACGACCGGCTCGCCGCCCAGCTCACCGGCTCCCAGCAGTACTTCGACTGGGCTCAGGCCAACTGACCGGCCGGGCTCGGGCCCACTGATCACGACCGTCAGAAGGGGGCGGGCGACGTGCCCGCCCCCTCCTCGTGCCCGGCGCGCGCGTGTCATCCTGAGCGGATGGCCGCGCGCGTCGACGTGAACAGCGATCTAGGCGAGGGCTTCGGCCCCTGGCGCATGGGCGACGACGGGGCGCTCCTCCAGGTCGTCACCACCGCCAGCATCGCCTGCGGCTTCCACGCCGGCGACCCGGTGATCATGGCCAGGACGGTGGCGCTGGCCCGGCGCCACGGCGTCGCCGTCGGCGCCCACCCCGGGCACCTCGACCTGTACGGCTTCGGACGGCGGCAGATCAGCGGTGACCCGCCCGCCGAGCTCGCGACCATGGTCGTCTACCAGGTCGGAGCGCTGGGCGCCCTCGCCGCCCGCGAGGGCATGCGGCTCGGCCACGTCAAGCTCCACGGCGCCCTCAGCAACGCCGCCGCCGTCGATCCGGCGCTCGCCGCGGCGGTGGCGGAGGCGATCTCCGACCTCGACCCCGGGCTCGCCTGGCTGGTCCCGTCGGGGTCGGAGATGGCGACCGCCGCGGAGCGGTGCGGGCTGCGCGCCGTCCACGAGGTGTTCGCCGACCGCGGCTACGACGACGCCGGCGGCCTGCTCCCCCGCAATCGCCCGGGAGCGCTGCTCACCGACACCGGCGAGGTGGTCGAGCGCGCGCTGCGCATCGTCGAGCAGGGCGCGGTGGTCAGCGTGTCCGGGCGGGTGCTGCCGCTCCCGTGCGACTCGCTCTGCGTGCACGGCGACACCCCGGGGGCGCTGGAGACCGCGCGGGCGCTGCGCACCGCGCTCGAGGCGGCCGGCGTGAGCGTCGCCGCCTTCGCTTCCTGAGAGCTCGCTGAGAAGCCCCCTCGTCACCGCGATTTCTCAGGGGACGCCCCGAGACTGACGGGCATGAGCTCCGCCGCCCTCCGCCTCACCCGCCGCCAGGCCCTCGCCACCGCCGCCGTGGGCGCCGCCGGCGCCGCCGGTCTCCGGGTGCTCGCCGTCCACCTCTCCGGGGGCTCGGCCACCACGGTCTCCGCGGCCGGTCCGATGGGCGCCTGGGCGAGCCCGCTCGGCGACGGCCGCGCGCTCGCCGCGCACCTGCTCCGCCGCGCCGGTTTCGCCGCCTCCGCCGCCGACCTCGACCACGCCACGTCGATGTCCTACGACGACCTCGTGGACCAGGTGGTGAGCCAGCGTCCCGACGTCCCGGCCGCGCCCGCGGACCCGGTCAGGTACACCGCGGTGTCCGCCTGGTGGTACCGGCACATGGCCAC
>JAQBPH010000344.1:0-5066 GCA_028287625.1 Chloroflexota bacterium
GGCGGCGACGGCGTAGGCGATGGCCGCGCCCCAGTCCTCGCCGGCGACGCGGAACTGGTCGAAGCCCAGGTGGGTGGCCAGTTCGGCGACGTCACCGGCCATCGTGGCGGTGTCGTAGCCGGTCAGAGGGCGCTGGGAGCCGCCGGAGCCTCGGTTGTCGACCGCGATGACGGTGTAGTGCGGGGTCAGCAGCGGCACGACGTGGCGCCAGTACGACATGGTCTTCGGAACGCCGTGCAGCAAGAACACCGGCTCGCCGGCGCCGCCGACCGCATAGTGGATCTCCACGCCGTTGACCTTGGGCTTGCCGTGTGTGAGCCGGACTCCGGCGTGGTCGGTGAGGTTCATCTCGGCGAACTCCTTCTTCTCTTCGGCCGTGTAGGCGCCGACCGGGCCGTCGGCTCGCTGGTCGGTTACCGGTTGAGGAACTCCACGATGTCGTCGGCGAAGAGCTCGGGGTATTGGTCGAGGAAGCCGTGGTTCGCATCGGGGTAGATACGGAGCTCGGCGTTTGGAAGGTGCTCGGCGAGTAGCCGGCTGTTATCCGTGTGCATCATCTGATCGTCGTCGCCGTTGGCGACGAGCGTGGGTTGCGTGATTCCGGCCAGGCGGTTGAGCCTCGAGGTATCGGGGATGCCCCAGGCTGTGATCGCGACGAGCTGGGCGTCACGCGTTTCGACGTCGGTGGGGGCGTCGCGGTCCTCCTGCCGCTGGTAGGCCCGCTGGAGGTATTCCGCGCCCTTGGCGCGGCTCTCCTCCGACGGCGAGAAGAACAGGCTGAGCAGGTCGTCGGCTGTCGGTTGATCGGCTGTGGCCAGGGCGAAGACCGTATCGGACCAGCGATGCAGATCGGGACCGCCTTGGGGAGCGGTTCCGGCCAACACGAGCCGACGAACCAGGCGCGGGCGAAGCAGCGTCAGCTCCTGCGCGACGTAGCCGCCGAGCGAGAAACCGAGGATGTCTACTTCCTTCAGGCCGAGCGCGTCGATGAAGGCGAGCGCGTCGCGCGCCATGTCGGTCACGTTGTCGGGAACGACTCCGGTCGAGCCGCCGACG
Organism: Chloroflexota bacterium; assembly: GCA_028287625.1. Taxonomy (GTDB): domain Bacteria; phylum Chloroflexota; class Dormibacteria; order Aeolococcales; family Aeolococcaceae; genus CF-96. Next base: position 1,057 of record JAQBPH010000344.1, read on the forward strand.
CCGCGATTGTCGAGCAGGATGACTTCGCGACCCCTGGCGAGGCGGTCGACCAGCGCCGGGTCCCAGCTGTCGAGGTTGCCGCGGAAGTGCTGGAGGCAGACCAGCGGCGGCGCGTCCGTCTGCTCGTTGCCGAAGCGACGGTAGACGAACGAGTCTCCGTTGATCCGGATCGACTGGTTTGCGATGGTCAGCTGGCTGCCGGGGCCGGTCGTGCGCGCGCCTGTGTCGCGGCTGAGTTCATCTGTCGTGGTCATAGCTTCCTTCTCTGTGGGACCGCGTCCTTCGTGCCACAGTCTGGTGGGTTGCTTCAGGCTACCGACTCTACCAGAGTCGGTAGTTTCATGCAACCTGTGTGGTAGACTCCCTCTATGCTCAAGCGAGACTACGAGGGTCAGGAGTCGTGCTCGGTCGCGCAGGTGCTCGAGATCATCGGCGAGCGCTGGACGTGGCTGATCATCCGCGACGCCTTCCTCGGCATCACCAGATTCGTCGATTTCGAGGAGAGTCTCGGGATCGCTCGCAACGTGCTCAGCGATCGTCTCAACCGGCTCGTCGAAGAGGGGATCTTCGAGCGCGTGCTCTACCAGGAACGCCCAGCCAGGTACGAGTACTGCCTGACACCAAGAGGTTCCGACCTGTTTACAGCGCTGAACGCGCTGCGGCAGTGGGGCGACCAATACCTGAGCGCCAAGCCTATGCGGCTCCTCCGCCGGAAACACGACAAGACACCTGTCATCGCAGCACTCGTTCCCGAAGGAACGCCCGTCCTCGCAGCACACGAGATCGAACTCGTACCGGGGCCGGGCTTCCCGCGACGCGCCCGCGGCAAGTGACCAATCCTGGCCGCTGCGCTTCGAGAATCCGACGCCGCCCGAAGGCGAAGGCGGGCAGACCGACGGCCATTTCATTTGGCCTTCCTGACTGCCGCCGAGCAGAACGTGCCGCCCCCAACGTCTCAGAGGCTTTGCCGACCCGACGATGATCGAAGGCCCGGGAGCAGCGGCCCAACATCGACGTCGGACCGCGCTCCTCGACGTCGGTGCCGGACTCGGCGGAGGCTCTTCAGGAGGCAATCACGGCCACCGTCGTCCGACTGCCGTCGATGTCGATCACGCTGCCGTGCACGAACGCGGCCTCTTCGCTGGCCAGGTACACCGCGGCATGGGCTATGGCGTCGGGGGTCCCACTCGCGCCAGCGGGAGTGCCAACCATCATGACCTCGGCGGCGGGATGCCGGCCGGGGTCGGTTCCATCCGGGTTGGGAGTGCGAATGACGCCCGGTGAGATGGCATTGACCCGAACGCCCGACGGTCCGAACTCTGCCGCCCACGCCCTGGTCAGGGTCTCGATTGCGCCCTTGGTGGAGCTGTACAACGCGCTCGGGATGCCGAGGCGGGCGATCCACGAGCCCAGGTTGATGATCGCGCCACGCCCTGCGCCGGCCATGGTCGGTGCGATGGCGGCGGTGAGAAAGTACGGCGCCTTGAAGTTGACCGCGTAGACCTCATCGAAGGTCGATTCCTCCGTGGCCGCCGTGGTCGAGCGGGGGAAGATGCTGCTGCTGCCGGTTCCGCCATGACCATAGAACGCCCAAGCAGTCACCGACGAGGCCGCTCGGGCCCCTGCGGTGACGGATTCGAAGGGAGGCTACCGTGGACCACCCCACGGTGCGCTGGTCATCCTTGACACCACCCCGGTACCCAGTCGCTCGGCGCCGAACCCAGTGTGTTCACCGAGCTGCTCCAACAGCTTGGACAGGTTTGAAGATGTCGAGGCACTTCTGGCTGAATGGCTTACCTGGCGGTGGTGCGGAAGACCGGCCAGCCGATCTCGGTGCGCCAGGCGGTGCGGTCGTCGGTGTCGCGGGGCCCGACCAGGTAGATCTCGTGTACAGGCCCGGCGACGGCGAGGGCGTTTTCGGTCACGTAGGTGCCGAGACCGCCGTACGAGACGTCGACGTCGTCCCACGGACCGTGGTGTACGGTGACGGCGAGCTCGCCCGAAGGGATGACGAACGGCTGGACGCGCCCGAGGGCGGAGGGATCGGCGACCGGAAGGTAGACAGCGACAGCACCGCGCTCTTCGGTGAACAGCTCGTTGTCGTAGAGACCGCCGGGAGGCCCGGCCGGGGTCAGCCCGAAAGCCTGGAGGGCCCGGTCGAGCTCGCCCATCGCGTCGGCGTACCAGGCGAGCAAGTCGTCGAGATCGACTGTGGCGCGCACGGCCGCCACGGTGGTCGCCTCCACGCGGCGGTGTTCGACCTCGATCGGGGGAGGATCGGGCTGGAGCAGACGACGGAGGGACGACACCGCCGCGCGGGTCTGGTCGAGCTCGTTCTCGAGGCGCTCGAGATGGTGGGCGATCAGCGCGGCGCGCGCCTCGGGGTCGGCGGTGGCGAGCACCTCGCCGACCTCACGGACCGGCATGCCCAGCTCGCGGAACCGATGGATCACCTGGGCCGCGGAGACCTGGTCGACGGCGTAGTACCGGTAGCCGGTCTGCGGGTCGACCTTCGCCGGCTCGAGCAGCCCTGCCTCGTGGTATCGGCGCAGCGTCTTGATGCTGAGGTGCGTGATCGCCGAGAAGTCACCGATGGTCAGGGTCGCAGGCATGACGACAGTCTGGACCCTCCCTCAGAGGGAGAGTCAAGCCCACCCGAGGCAGGCCACCAGATGGCGAAGAGGGCTTGACTCTCCCCTAGGGGGAGCGCCCACGGTGGTTGTACACCTACCAAAGGAGAACCTGATGGCCGCCACTACCCTCCCGCCTCCTGTCCAGGGCTATGTCGCCGCCAGCGACGCCTTCGACGGCGACTCCCCGCGCCAATCACTCACAGCCAGGAAAGGAGAAATCACATGGCGGTTAAGGATCTCGACGACTTCAAAGCTCTGGAGCCGTTCTTCCACATCATCGAGCAAGGGCTCGACGGTTTGGTCGACGGGGACCATTTCTTCGAGCTGTTCACCGACGACGCTGTTACCGAGTACGTGATCACCGTGCCTGGCTTCCCGAGGAGGGTCGAGGGCCGGGATGCCCTGGCTGAGCTGTATCGCGGCTACGGGGACACGACCGTCCTCGACAGCGCCGACGGCCTAGCCGTCCACCATGATCGCGAGACCTCGGTCGTCGTCCTTGAGTACGCGGTACACGGTCGGGTGGTCAGCACGGGACAGCTCTACAACAACCGCTTCGTCTCCGTGATAACCATCCGGGACCGCAGGATCACACACTGGCGTGACTACCTTGACCCGCTGGCCGTCTTCGATAGCGGCCGCCTACGATGATCGCTCCTCCCCCGGGCAGGCCGGCGAGATCGCCTCCGAGTACCAGGTTGGGCCGCGACGCGTGGCGGCGGTGTGCGGCTGCGCCGATGATTCAGCCCGGTTCCCTTGCGCCGTGGCGCAGCCCGTCGACGAGCAGGTCGAGGAGGCGACCGGCCTGCTCGCGCTGCGCTGGCTCGCCGGCTGTCAGGGACACGCCGCTGAGCCCCAAGAGCACGTCGTTGGGCTCGACCTTCGGGGGGTGGGGACTTCGTCACGGCGTCGCGGGCCCCCCCCAGCCCCGCCGGCGGCCTTGGCGGCTCCGACCAGTCTTCGGGTGCAGCCTATGGCTCGTGGAGCCAGCCGATCCTGGATGACAAGGGATAGGGATAAGGAGGCCAGCCGTCCAAGGCAGGCCAACCTCGGTCATGCGGTGCGCACGTCTACCTCGGAGCCAGCTCGCCGAGTTTGGCGTGCGCGACTCGACACTGAAGGCGGGAACTGAGACTAGACGGTACGAAGGTAACGTCCTACTGTGTGCGGCTGGTATGGCTCCTCGAGCAAGGCGATCTCGGCGGCGTCGAGTTCCAAGTCGACGGCGGCGACGGCGTCGTCGACGTGCTCGACCTTGGTGGCGCCGACGATCGGAGCCGTGACGGTCGGGTTGCTCAGCAGCCAGGCCAGCGCGACCTGCGCGCGGGGGACACCGCGCTTCGCGGCGACCTCGGCCACGCGCTCGACGATGACGCG
>JAQBPH010000351.1:0-2587 GCA_028287625.1 Chloroflexota bacterium
GCCGGCGGCCGCGGCGGCGCCGCCCAGCCGGGCCTGCATCTGCGCCCGGGCCTCGGCGATGCCCGCCTCGACGTGGAGGGCGGTGACCTCGGCGGCGTGCAGCTGCAGGGCGAGGCGCTCCACCTGCTCGCGCGCGAGGTTGCGCACGAAGCCCTCGGGGATGCGCTCGATGCGACTCTCGGCCTCGAGGCTCCACGGCAGCCGCAGCGGCCCCGCGGGCTGAGGCGAGGGTGTGGCGGTGATGGGGGCGCGATGCGGACCGGCGGCGGCGTCGAGCCCCTCGAGCTCGGGACGCACGTGGGCCTCGACGATCTCCACCGTGATCGCCGGCAGCCGCCGGGTGCGGGCCGCCTTCTCGACGATCGCCTTGACCCGGCGGCGCAGGTAGCCGGCGGGCAGCTGGTGGAGCAGCGTCCGTGCCTCCATGGTCCAGCCCAGCCTGCGGCCGTCGAAGCCGGTCTCGGACGCCTCGCCCTCGGCGGCGGCGGCGGCGAGCAGCGCCTCGACGTCGAGCCGCTCGAAGCCCTCCGGCGGACCTCCGCACACGGGACACACAACCGGTTCCTCCGCGCTGGCGGCGTAGCCGCAGGTGGTGCACAGCGCGCGCGCCTGCTCCACCGGCGGCTCCTCCACCATGGCGCGCTCCGCCGCGTCCAGGGCGGCGGCGACCTCGCCGATGCGGCGCAGGGTGCGCTGGAAGGGCATGAGCTCGTCGACCGCGCTGTCGACGTCGCCCGACGACACCACGGTGTGGCCACGCTCGGTGCACCAGCGCAGCACCGCCGTGCGGGCGATGCCGCGTGCCCCCGCGGGGATGCGCTCCATCCGCGCCTCGGCCTCGTCGGTCCAGACCACGGCGTGGGCGGCGCGGGTGTCGAGCGGGGGCACGTGGGTGCGGCTGCTGAGCAGCACGTTGCACCCGGCGAGGCGCACCAGCTGCTCGGTGGTGCTGCCGATGTCCATCCCGGAGTCGGAGTGCACCCCGATGCGGCCCGCCACCAGCAGCCACGGCCGCCGCTCGCGGGCGAAGCGGAGCAGCTGCTCGAAGGGCTTGCCGTCGAGCAGGGTGATGGGGAGGTCGACGCCCTCCGCCGCGGCGGTGGTGCGCGCCACCTGGAGGTGGGATTCGTAGATCTTCGCCAGCCCGGTGTCGATGATCTCCTCGTGGAGCGCCTCCTGCTCCTTGAAGCGGAAGACCTTCGACGCCTTCTCGCTGAGGACGTCGACGATGCTGTTGAACACCGCGTAGTGCAGGTAGGGGTCGTACACCGCGGCGGCCTCGACCGGGCGCCCCAGGGCACGCCCCAGCTCCAGCGCGGTGCGCAACCCGCCGAACGACTGAGGCGAGCCGTCCACGGCGACCAGGATCCCGCCCTCCTCGAGGGTGCGGTCGCCGGTGCTGCGCACCACCAGGGTGTCGGTGCGGACCCGGCGCATCACCCGGTCGACGACGCTGCCCAGCCGCGACTCCTTCACCGCGCCCATGCCCAGCGCACCCATCACCACCAGGTCGCAGCCGGTGGCGGGGTCGTTGATGTCGCGGACCAGCTCCTCCCAGTTCCGGCCATCGATGGCACGCGCCTCGAAGGGCACCCCCCGCTCCAGGCAGCGGTAGCGCATCACGTCGGTGTACGAGTCGCTGATGAGCTGCAGCCCGGTGGCGATGAGGCTGTCGTGGATGCGCCGCTGGCGGAGCAGCTCGGCCTCGTCCTGGTACTCCGCCGGCAGCGTGTACTCCATCTGTTTGAAGCGGTAGTCGTGCATCCGCGCCGCGTAGACGTGGGAGCCGATACAGGATGCACCAAACGCCGCGGCCAGCTCGACGGCGACGCTGACGCAGGCGGTGGAGTGGTCCGAGTTGTCCAGCGGGACGTAGATCCGCGAGAGCACGCGGCACTCAGCCCGCTTCGCCTGGCACCACAGACATGACACGAACTATATCAGCGGATGCCTGGAATCCACCTGGCCGCATTCCCCGTCGAGGAGCAGCGGCTTCCACCCCCACCTTACTGTCTCGTAAGCTGAGCGCCTAGCCGTTGACGCCGGCGTGCGCGATCTGCAGCAGCGGTCCGATCGCCTGGGCGCGCAGCGCCGGATGGCGGAAGTGCTGGTCGGGGTGGATCTGGTAGACGGTGCGCCGGCCCACCCGGGTGCGGCTGATGAAGCCCTCGGCGCAGAGGTCGGCGACGATGCGGTGGGCGGCGCGCTCGGTGATTCCGACCCGGTCGGCGATGTCCCGCACGCGGGCGTGCGGATCACGCGCGATGACGACGAAGACGAGGCCGTGGTTGCTGAGCATCGACCAGGCGCGCTCCCGTGCCGGTGCGGGCGCCTCGCGCGGCAGGTCGACGCGCACAGAAAGGGAACACATGAATCGGATGATATGCACAAGGCCGCGGTCATGCAGTGACTACGGTTGCACTCCGACGGGTGGAGGAGGCCGGATCTGCCCGCGGTTGCCGCTCGTCCCTCGGAGCCGCCTCACCGCGGTTGGCGGTTGGTGAGGGTGGCGTGGCTCCGCGGCCTTCTCGACGAGGCGGCGACGGGCAGATCCGGCTGGAGGAGTTCGTCGTCGGCGTCGCCGCCG
>JAQBPH010000353.1:0-2929 GCA_028287625.1 Chloroflexota bacterium
ACCGGGGGCTGCCCGTCGGCGAGCAGGTCGCCCAGGGTGCTCCAGCCGAAGCGCTCGCGGCCGCGCACCACCAGCTCGATGAAGCAGGCGGCGGTGGCCTCCGCGTCGGCGAGCGCGTGGTGCGGCTGGCGGTGGGTGACCCCCAGCTCGGCGCAGAGGCGCTCGAGGCCGATGGTGTCGCGGAGGTCCCAGAGCTTGCCGGCGAGCCGTGAGGTGTCGACGTTGTCGGCGTCGAAGTCCTCGCCCGAGGTGCGCCCGATCAGCCGGGTGTCGAAGGCGTCGGCGCTGTGCTCGATCAGCACCGCTCCGGCGGCGAAGCGGCGGAAGCGGGTGAGCACCGCGTCGGCCGGCGGCGCGCCGGCGAGGCTCGCGCCGGTGATGCCGTGAAGCCGCCGGGCGTAGGGGTTGATCCGGTCGGTGCAGTGCACCAGGGTCTCGAAGGAGGAGGTGTGGCCGGTCAGGGTGAAGGTGACCGCGCCCAGCTCCACCAGCCGGTGCGGTGACTGCCCGGTGGTCTCGCAGTCGAGGGAGACGAAGCGGAGCTGGTCGAGCGGGGTGTCAGGGCCCGGCCGCAGGTAGACGATGCCGTCGTCGGGGTCGTCGAGCGCGGCGAAGGGCTCGCCGTTGGCCGGCCCCAGCCGGCTGACGAAGCACTCACCCACGGGCGCCGCGCCGCGGCGGCGACCGTAGCGGCGGCGGCGGCCAGCCTGGGAGCTGCCTGCGCCCTCGGTGCTCGGGGTGGCCGGGGTGCCGGGGTCCGATGGCTCGGAGCCCGTCGTCCTCGGATCCCCTTGCAACATGACCTCCATCGTACCCCACACCACTTTCGTGGCACGACGCCTCGAACGCGCCGGGGTGCGGCGAGCGGGCGGAGGGTGCGTTGGGCGAGACTCCGTGTCGTCGTGGGTGAGTGCCCCGGCGGCCACCGGGACGGCGGGTGGGCGCGTCACCCCAACCTATACTTGGGCTATTAACCCCAATATGGCGAGCTCTCCACGGATGCATCCCTCCTACTATCCAAGAATGCGTCCCGCCTACTATCCCGCGATGCTCGACCTCGCCGATCGCGACGCCCTCCTCGTCGGGGGCGGCGAGATCGCGGCGCAGAAGGCGCGCCCGCTGCTCGACGCCGGCGTCCGGCTGCGCATCGTCGCCCCCGCTCTCACCGCGGCGCTGCACGCCCGCGTGGACGCCGGGGAGGCGAGCTGGGAGGCCCGTGAGGTGCGGCCCGGCGACGTCGCCGGGGCTGCGGTGGTGGTGTGCGCCACCGACCAGCGTGCCGTCAACCGGGCGGTCTTCGAGGAGGCGAGCGCGGCGGGGATCCCGGTGAACGTCGTCGACGACCCCGAGCTCTGCTCCTTCATCGTTCCCTCGGTGGTGCGCCGCGGGCCGCTCCAGGTGGCGATCAGCACCGGCGGCCGCAGCCCCGCCTTCGCCAAGTTCATGCGCCTCCACCTCGAGCAGGCGATCGGGGAGGAGTTCGGCGTCCTCGCCGAGCTCGCCGGCCGGATGCGCGACCGCGCCCGCGAGGCGGGGGTGGGCTACGAGGCCCGCGACCGCATCGCGGCCGACGCGCTGCCCCGGCTGCTCGACCTGCTCCGCGCCGGCCGCACCGCGGAGGCCGAGGCGCTCGCCGACGAGCTCGCCGTGGTGGGATCGCCGCCGTGACGGAGATCGTCGCCGCCGGGCTCAGCTTCCACACCGCCCCGCTGGCGGTCCGCGAGCGTGCCGCGGTCCCCGAGCCCGAGGCGCGCAACCTGCTCCGCTACCTGGTCGGCCACAGCGGGCTGCTGGAGGCGGCGGTCGTCTCCACCTGCAACCGCACCGAGTTCTACCTGGTCTCACCGGCGGCCGAGCTCAGCGACGAGGTGGTGCCCCGGCTGGTGCGCTACCTCGACCCGGCCGGCGCGCACGGCCTCGCCGACCACCTGCGGGCACGCCGCGGCGCTGAGGCGGTGCGCCACATCTTCCGGGTCGCCTCCGGGCTGGACAGCATGGTGCTCGGCGAGTCCCAGATCCTGGGGCAGTTCAAGGCGGCGCACCGCATGGCGCGCAGCGCGGGCACCCTCGACGCCCGCCTCGACTTCGTCATGCGCCGCGCCGTCAGCGTCGCCAAGCGGGTGCGCACCGAGACCGGGGTGGGGCGGAGCACCGGCAGCGTCACCGAGCTCGCCCTCGACCATGCCCGCGAGGCGCTCGGCGGCCTCGAGGGCCGGGGCATCCTCCTCGTCGGCGCCGGCAAGATGAGCGCCGCCGCGGCCCGCCGGCTCGCCGCCTGCGGCGCCCGGCTGACCATCACGTCACGCAGCGCCGGCTCGGCCGAGGCGCTGGCCCGCGAGGTCGACGGCCAGGCGTCGATCGAGGGAGCCGTCGCCGCCGCCGGCGAGGACGTCGACCTGGTGATCTGCTCCACCTCCAGCCCGCGCCCCGTGCTCACCGCCGGAGACGTCGAGCGCATCCAGCGCAAGCGGCGCGGCCGACCCCTGTGCATCGTCGACATCGCCGTGCCCCGCGACGTCGAGCCCGCCGCCGCCGAGGTGCCCGGGGTCAGCCTCGTCGACCTCGACGCGCTCGGCCGCCGCGTGGAGCACAACCTCCGGCGCCGCCGCGCCGAGGTCCCCGCCGCCGAGCGGATCGTCGAGCGCGAGCTGGCCCGGACCATCGCGGTGGTGGGCGAGCGCGACGCCGCCGGCCCCACCATCGCCGCGCTGGCGCGGCAGGCCGAGGCGCTGCGCCGCCGCGAGGTCGAGCGCACCGCGGCCAAGCTGGGGTGGAGCGACGAGGAGAGCCGCAGGCACCTCGACGCCCTGACCCGCAGCCTGGTGCGCAAGCTGCTGCACGCGCCCATCAGCCACATCAAGGACAACGTCGACGACCCCGGCGTCGCCCTCGCGCTGCGCGAGGCGTTCGCGCTCGACGAGGTGGAGTC
>JAQBPH010000373.1:0-10067 GCA_028287625.1 Chloroflexota bacterium
CGGGTGGTCACCGACTACCTGGAGCGCGCCGGCCTGCTCGAGCCGCTGAACGCGCTGCGCTTCAACCTGGTCGGCTACGGCTGCACCACCTGCATCGGCAACAGCGGACCGCTCCCCGACGCGGTCGCGGAGAAGGTCGAGGACCACGACCTCGCGGTGGTCGCGGTGCTCTCCGGCAACCGGAACTTCGAGGGGCGCATCCATCCCCAGGTCAAGGCCTCGTACCTCGCGTCGCCGCCGCTGGTGGTGGCCTTCGCGCTCGCCGGCACCGTGAACGTCGACCTCACCACCGAGCCGCTCGGCTACGGCCGCGACGGCGTCCCGGTGATGCTCGACGAGATCTGGCCGAGCTCGGAGGAGGTCGCCGCGGTGATGCGCGAGGTGCTCGGCAGCGAGATGTTCGACCGCGAGTACTCGCGCATCTTCGACGGTGACGATCACTGGCGGCTGCTCCCCGCGCCCACCGGCTCGATGTTCGAGTGGCAGCCCGACTCGACCTACGTGCGCGAGCCCCCGTTCTTCACCGACCTGTCGCCGGAGCCCCAGGCCCCCGGCGACATCGAGGGGGCGCGGGTGCTCGCCCTGCTCGGCGACTCCATCACCACCGACCACATCTCGCCGGCGGGGGTGATCGCGCGGAACAGCCCGGCGGCCCGGTACCTGACCGAGCACGGCGTCGAGCTGCGCGACTTCAACACCTACGGGGCGCGGCGCGGCAACCACGAGGTGATGGTGCGCGGCACCTTCGCCAACATCCGGCTGCGCAACCGGCTCGCCGGCGGCCGCGAGGGCGGCGTCACCGAGCACCTGCCCAGCGGCGAGGTCACCACCATCTTCGACGCGGCGACGCGCTACCAGGCGGAGGGCACGCCGCTGCTGCTCGTCGCCGGCCGCGAGTACGGCTCGGGCTCGAGCCGCGACTGGGCGGCGAAGGGCCCGCTGCTGCTGGGGGTGCGGGCCGTGATCGCCGAGTCCTACGAGCGCATCCACCGGGCCAACCTGGTGGGCATGGGCATCCTGCCGCTGCAGTTCCAGCCCGGCGAGAGCGCGGCGTCGCTGGGGCTCAGCGGCCGCGAGACCTATGCGCTGCACGGCATCGCCGGCGGCCTCGCCCCCGGCGGCGAGGTGGAGGTCACGGCGCGCGCCGCCGACGGCTCGGAGATCGCCTTCACCGTTGTGGCGCGGCTGGACAGCCTCACCGACGTCGACTACCACCGCCACGGCGGGGTCCTTCCGCTGGTGCTGCGGCAGCTGATGAGCAGGAGCTGAGGGCTGCCGGAGCTGGTCCTCGGGCCCGTCGTCCGGCACCTCGGCGCCGGCGAGGCCACGGTGTGGGTGGAGGCCGACGCGCCGTGCAGCGTGGAGATCCTCGGCTGCCGGGCGCGCAGCTTCGCCGCCGGCGGCCGTCACTACGCGCTGGTGGTCGTCGAGGGCCTGACCCCCGGGGCGGCCACCCCGTACCAGGTGCGGCTCGACGGCGACGTGCGCTGGCCGCAGCCCTCGTCGCCGTTCCCGCCGAGCGTGCTGCGCACCCCGGGCCCGGAGGGGGTGCGACTGGTCGTGGGCTCCTGCCGGGTGGGGCATCCCCACCACCCGCCCTACACCCTGATGCCCCGGGACCACCCCGACGGCCACGGACCCGACGCCCTCGAGGCGCTCGCCCTGCGGATGGCGGGCCAGCCCCACGAGCGCTGGCCGCACCTGCTGCTCCACATCGGTGACCAGGTCTATGCCGACGAGCTGCCCCCGGCGACCGCGGCGATGGTGCGGCGCCGTTCGCGACCCGGGCTGCCGCCGGACCAGGCGGTCGAGCTGGAGGAGTACCGCAGCCTCTACGTGGAGTCGTGGAGCCCCCCCGCCGTCCGCTGGCTGCTCTCCACGGTCGGCAACCTGATGCTCTTCGACGACCACGAGGTGCACGACGACTGGAACACGTCGCTCGCGTGGCTCGAGCAGATGCGCGGCCGCCCCTGGTGGCATCAGCGGATCGTCTCCGCCATGGCGAGCTACTGGCTCTACCAGCACCTCGGCAACCTCAGCGCCGCGGAGGCCCGCGACGACCCATGCCTCACCGCCGCCCTCGCCGCCGGCGACGGCGCCACCGCGGTGGTGCTCGAGCTCGCCGCCGAGGCCGCGGGCCATCCCCATCGGTGGCGCTGGAGCCACGCCCACGAGCTCCCCCACACCCGCGTCGTGGTCGTCGACTCGCGGGCGGCGCGAGTGCTCGAGCCGGAGCGCAGGGCGATGCTCGACGGCCCCACCGAGGAGTGGCTGAGGGACCGGCTCCGGGGTGACGTCGATCACCTGCTGGTGGTGAGCTCGCTGCCGGTGCTGCTGCCTCCCGCCCTGCACCACCTCGAGCGCTGGAACGAGCAGGTCTGCGCCGGTGCGTGGGGACGGGCGGCGGCGCGCGGAGGCGAGAGGGTGCGGCAGGCCCTCGACCTCGAGCACTGGCCAGCCTTCGGGCGCAGCCTGCACCGCCTCGTCGACGGGCTCACCGAGGTCGCCACCGGCCGCCGCGGCACCGCACCCTCGTCGCTCGTCCTGCTCGGCGGCGACGTCCACTTCGGCTATGTCTCGCGGGCCCGCTGGCCGGGCTCGGAGGCGGCCACGCCGGTCCACCAGGTGGTCAGCTCGCCGCTGCGCAACCCGCTGCTCCCGCGGCTGCGTCGTGAGGTGCGGGCCACGCTCCTCCCCGGCGCCGGGGTGCCGTCGTGGCTGATGGCGCGTACCGCGGGGGTCGCGCCTCTCGGGGTGCGCTGGCGGCTCGACCAGGGGCCCTGGTTCGACAACCAGCTGGCCACCGTCGAGGCGGAGGGGGGACGCCTCACCCTGCGGGTCGAGCGCGCCGTGCTCACCGGCGAGGGGACGCCGGCGCTGGAACGGCTCGCCGAGCGGCGGCTCGACCGGGGCAGCCCGCGGTGAGGCTGCGGTACGCTGCCTCGCCAGATGCCGTATGAACCGCTGACCCGTGACGAGGCGCGCACCCGCGCGCGCCTGCTCTCCGAGGTGTCGTACGAGGTGGTGCTGCGCCTCGAGGACGGCGACACCTTCGAGAGCGACACCACCGCGGAGTTCAGCTGCTCCCAGCCGGGGGTGGCGACCTTCATCGACCTCGAGGCGCCCGCGCTGGTCAGCGCCGAGCTCAACGGCCGGCCGGTGGCCGCCGAGGCGTTCAACGGGTCGCGCCTCCAGCTCGAGGGGCTCGCCGAGCGCAACCGGCTGCGGGTGGTGGCGCGCTGCGCCTACGGCCGCACCGGCTCGGGCCTCCACCGCTTCGTCGACCCCGTCGACGGCGAGACCTACCTGCACTCCCAGCTCGAGCCCTTCGATGCCCACCGCATCCTCACCTGCTTCGACCAGCCCGACCTGCGCGCCCCGCTGCGCCTGCGGGTGTGGGCCCCCGTGGGGTGGGCGGTGATCGCCAACTCGGCGCCGGTCGGGCCCGCGCTCGAGGGCTGGTACGCCTTCGAGCCGACCCCGCCGATCTCCACCTACCTCTACGCGGTCTGCGCCGGCCGCTACCAGCCGGTGCACGCCGAGCACCGCGGCATCCCCCTGGGCATCTGGTGCCGGCAGTCGCTGCTCGAGCACCTCGACGCCGACGAGATCCTCGACATCACCCGGCGCGGGCTCGACTTCTTCGAGGCGCTCTTCGACCATCCCTACGCGTTCGGCAAGTACGACCAGGTCTTCGTGCCGGAGTGCAGCGTCGGTGCGATGGAGAACCCGGGCTGCGTCACCTTCACCGAGCGCTACATCTTCCGCGCCCGGGTGACCGAGGCCGCCCGTGAGGCGCGCGCCTCGACCATCCTCCACGAGATGGCGCACATGTGGTTCGGCGACCTGGTGACGATGCGCTGGTGGGACGACCTCTGGCTCAACGAGAGCTTCGCCACCTACATGGCCACGCACTCGCTGGCGCGGGCCACGCGCTTCACCAACGCCTGGGTGACCTTCGCCAACGAGGAGAAGACCTGGGCGCTGGCGCAGGACCAGCTGCCCTCGACCCATCCCATCGTCGCCGACATGACCGACACCGACGCCGTGCGCACCCACTTCGACGGCATCACCTACGCGAAGGGGGCGTCGGTGCTGCGCCAGCTGGTCGCCTGGGTGGGCGAGGAGGCGTTCACCGCGGGGGTGCGCACCTACTTCCGCCGCCACCGCTTCGGCAACGCCGAGCTCGGCGACTTCCTCGCGGTGCTCGAGGAGGCGTCGGGCCGCGAGCTCGACAGCTGGGCGCGCGAGTGGCTGCAGACCGCGGGGGTGAACACCCTGCGCCCGCTGCCGGGTCCCGACGGCGCCGGCGTGGCCGTCGCCCAGGAGGCGCCTCCGCACCTGCCCACGCCGCTGCGCCGCCACCGCCTGGCGGTGGGCAGGTACGCGATGGCGGACGGCGCGCTGCGGCGGGTGGGGCGCGTCGTGCTCGACGTCGCCGGGCCGCTCACCCCGGTCGAGGGCATGGCGCCCGCCGCCGCGGGCGAGCTGCTGCTGGTCAACGACGACGACCTCACCTTCGCGAAGATCCGCCTCGACCCGCCCTCCCAGGACACCGCGCTCCGCCACCTCTCCCGCCTCGAGGCCCCGCTGGCGCGGACGCTCTGCTGGGCGGCGGCGTGGGACATGACCCGCGACGCCGAGCTCTCCGCGAGCCGCTGGGTGGCGCTGGTCGTCGAGCACGTCGCCGGCGAGACCGACATCGGCACCCTGCAGCGGTACCTCGGCCAGGCCGAGCTCGCCGCCGACCTCTACGCCGACCCCCGCCACCGCCTCGGGCTGCGCGAGCAGCTCGCCGTTCGCGCAGAGGCCGCCCTCGACGCCGCGGAGCCGGGCAGCGACTTCCAGCTCGCCTGGGCCCGCTGCCTCATCTCCACCGCCTCCGGCGAGCGGCTGGGCTTCGTCCGCGGGCTGCTCGACGGCACCGTCCAGGTCGCCGGCCTGGTGGTCGACACCGACCTGCGCTGGCACATCGTCGCCACCCTCGCCGCCGCCGGCGCCGGCGGCCGCGAGCTGATCGAGGCGGAGCTCGAGCGCGACCCCGGCGACATCGGCCGCCGCCGCGCCGCCGGGGCGATCGCCTCCATCCCCGACCCCGAGGTGAAGCGCGCCACCTGGGAGCGCATCACCACCGACCGCGAGCTGCCCCTGGCGACCCTGCAGGCGATGATGGGCGGCTTCCACCGGTCCGGCCAGGACGACCTGCTGCGGCCGTATGTCGATCCCTACGTCGACGTGCTCCCGGAGATCTGGCGCGACCGCGTCACCGAGGAGGCGATGGCCATGACCGGCGGCCTGTACCCGGCGTGGATCGTGGACGACGGGGTGGTCGCCGCCGCCGACCGGGCGCTGCGCCTCGGCCTGCCCGCGATCGCCAACCGCATCCTCTCGGAGAACCGCGACCGCACCCTGCGGGCGATGCGGGCGCGCGCCGCCGACGGTGCGGGCGGGTGAGCTGAGCGGACCGCTCGACCTGGTCGTCGGGGACGCTGTGCCCGGCGCCGCATGGATCATGGAGCAAACGCGTGACGAACGAGACGATGGGACGCGACGTGATCAGGCGAAGCGACGGGCTGGGGGCTGCGCAGGACTGGAGCTCCGATGCACTCGCCGTGCACGAGCGGGCGGTGGCCCAGGATCCGACCTACGTGCCTGCGTACAACCGAATGGCGCGGTGCCTTCGCGAGCAGGACGATGTCGAGGCGGCGGTCGCAGTGTACCGGCGCGTGCTCGAGATCGACCCCCTCAACCTGGTCGCGTGGAACTTCGTCCACACGCACGAGCGCAGCGCGGGCGTGGCCATGAACGCCACGGTCCCGGTCGAAGAGGGGGTTGCGCGGCCCGCACCGCTCTCGGAGGAGGATCGTGGTCGGCTGGCATCAGCCTGTGCTGACGTGCCAATGGCGGAGGTCTCCGATGTCGTGGTGCACGAGTACCTGGTCAACGTCTTCCTCACCGTTCTCGACCTGCAGATGCACAACGTCGCCGTGGACAAGGCGATCGCCCACTACCGCGCGCACCGTCGTTCGGAGGTCAGCACCCTCGGCGACCTGATCAGAGTCCTCGAGGGACGGCCGAATGACAAGGAGGGAAACACTCTGATCGCCCAGCACCTGTGGGGGACCAGGCACTGGACCCGCGTCCGGTGGCTCCGCGGGTTCGCGAGCTTCCTCGCCACCCATCAGCTCGCTGACGCAGAGTCGCTTTCAACGTGGGCTCACCAGAGTCAGTACCGTCGGGATTTCGAGGGCCGCTGTCCCTCCCTCGGCATCGCCGCGTATCAGTGGCTGTGCATGCGTCTCGGCGTGGACACGGTCAAGCCCAGTGTCCATCTGCATCATTTCGTCGTAGAGGTCATCGGCCATCCGGTGTCCGATCGTGAGCTCATCGAGGCGATCTGCGACTCCGCCACGCGCATCGGGGTGCCCGCCCGTGTGCTCGACGGGCGAATCTGGGAGTACCAGCGCGGTGGCCCAGGGACGATCTGAGCGTTCAGTTCGTCAGGGCAGTGCCGAGCCGCAGGACCACGATCCCCATCGCGGTGCCGGCCACGACCAGCGCAGGAGGTCCGAAGGTGACGGTCTCCACGCAGGATCCGAGGGACGCGACGTGTAGCCCGGCTCCACCGGCGAGCTGCCAGACCCGCACCGTCCCGTCGAAGCCGCCTGAGAGAACCACGGGGCGACCCTCGAACTCCCCGACCGCCACTGCGACGACCGCGCCTTCGTGGCCGCGCCACGGCTCACCGACGGCGGCACCGGTGTCGAGCCGCCAGATGCGTACCGTCCCGTCGTGGCCGCCGGAGATCACCACGGGGCGGCCCTCGAGCTCCCCGACCGCGACCGACGTCGCCCAGCCATCGTGGCCGCGCCAGGGCTCCCCGACCGGGGCGCCACCGTCGAGCCGCCAGACCCGCACCGTCCCATCCTCACCGGCGGAGACCACCACGGGGTCTCCGTCGAGCTTCCCCACCACCAGCGACTTGACCCACCCATCGTGGCCCCGCCAGGGCTCGCCCACCGCGGCTCCTCCATCGAGCCGCCACACCCGTACCGTGCCGTCGGCGCCGCCGGACACCGCCACGGGCCGGCCCTCGAGCTCTCCGATCGCCACGGAGATCACCCAGCCCTCGTGGCCACGCAACGGCTCGCACACCTGGGTACTCGCATGGAGCTGCCCGACCCGGACGGTCCCGTCCTGGCCGGCGGAGACCACCACGGAGCGGCCATCGCACTCCGCCACCGCCACCGCCCAGATCCGGCCGTCGTGACCGCGCCAGGGCTCCCCGACCGGGTCCCCACCGTCGAGCCGCCAGATGCGCACCGTCCCGTCGTGGCCACCGGAGACCACCACCGAGCCACCCTCGACCTCCCCCAGCGCGACCGTGTTCACCCACCCCTCGTGGCCGCGCCAGGGCTCGTGCGCCGGGGCTCCAGGCTTCAGCGGCCAGACGCGGACCGTCCCGTCCTGGCCGGCGGAGACCACCACCCTGCGGCCCTCGAACTCCTTCATCGCCACCATCCGGACGAAGCCATCGTGGCCGCGCCAGGACTCGCCCACCGGGCTGCCGCCGTCGAGCTCCCAGAGCCGAACGGTTCCGTCCCAGCCGCCGGAGACGACCACCGGGCGGCCCTCGAGCTCCCCCACCGCGACGGTGCTGACCCGGTTCTCGTGACCGCGCCAGGGCTCCCCGACCGGGACGCCACCGTCGAGCTCCCAGAGTCGCACGGTTCCATCCCAGCCACCCGTCACCACCACCGATCGGCCCCCGAGCTCCGCCACCGCCACTGCATTCACCCCCCGATCATGGCCGCGCCATGGGTCTCCGATCGGGGCGCCCCCATCGAGCTCCCAGAGCCGTACGGTTCCATCCCAGCCGCCCGTCACCACCACCGGTCGGCCCTCGTGCTCGCCCACCGCCACCGCCCTGACCGTGCCCTCGTGGGCGCGCCACGGCTCGCCGATCGGGGCGCCGTCGTCCAGCTGCCAGACCCGCACCGTCCCGTCCTCGCCGGCGGAGACGACCACTGGCCGGCGGTCGAGATCTCCCACCGCCAGCGCTCTGACCCCACCCTCGTGGCCGTGCCAGGGCTCGCCGACCGGGGTGCAACCGTCGAGCAGCCAGAGCCGAACCGTCCCGTCCTCGCCGCCGGAGATCACCACCGGGTCGCCGTTCAGCTCTCCGACCGCCAGCGCCCTGACCCAGCCCTCGTGACCGTGGCTGAACTCGCCCACCATGGCGCCCCCCTCGAGCCGCCAGACGCGGACCGTCCCCTTGTCGCCGCCTGAGACCACCACCGGCTCGCCGGCGAGCTCGGTCACCGTCACCGACTTGACACCGTGGCGGTGTCGGCCCAGCAGGCGATGGGGATGGGGAGGACGCCACTGCACCCACGCAACGCTCCACGGGGATGCTCTGACAGCCTCCATGAGCGCGGAGGCCAGTGCCTCATGCCCGGCACACCGCGCCGCGAGCTGGAGATAGGCGGGTCGCTCCTCGGCCGGCTTCGTCAGGAGCTGGTGATACGCCAGCTCGTAGACGTGCGCAGCCTGCCGTGCCGCAGTCGACGTCGCCGCCAAAAGCGCCCGGACAAGCCGTTCTGGGTGGGCGGCGAGGAGGAAGCGGACGTCGGTGAGGTGCTCGTCGAGCGCCCCGCCCGCGGCGAGGTGTGTCGGGCCGTGCTCGCGAAGGTAGTCGGCGGCCCGTGACCAGTCGCCGTCGGGCAGCTCGGCGACCAGGCACGACGCCAGGCGCCGCTGGTCGTCACGCGCGTCGCGGACCTCGCGCAGATGATCTGCGAGCGCCTGATGGAACAGCCGCGTCGTTCGCCCGCTGTCTCCACCGGTGGTCTGCAGGAGATAGTCGGCCGCGCCCCCGGTGCGCAGGGCGTCGAGGTCCTCCAGCGACGGCCGCGCGTAGCCGAGCGCCTCCGTGAAGACACGCCAGCGATCGTCGGTCAGCCCGGATCCCTCGGCATAGGCGAGGGCCACGAGAAGCGCGACGGTCCTCTGGCGCCGCTCCGCCGGCAGGCCGTCGAGGTACTTGTCGAGCGCCTGGCCGACGGTTCCCGGCAGATCGCGCCGTTCGTCGAAACCTGGACGCCGGGGGTCCAGAACCTCGTCGCCCTCGGACAGCTCCAGCGCGGACATCGCCGCGACGAGGTGGTTGCGGTCCGCCCGCCGTGCGACGGCGTGGCTCAGCCGGCGCCGGAGCCCGGGATCACGGCGGTACTCCTCCCACGCTGCGCCACCCGGTCCGGGCCGCAGAGCGTCGCGCTGGCACAGCACGTCCTCGGTGTGGGCCAGCAGGTCGCCCGCATCGAAGTAGCGGTCACTGTCGAGGTCGACGAGGGTGTCCCTCCTCCCGCCGGCGATCGCCCCCAGGCGGCCCGGCAGGTCTCGGACGCGGCGATCACCTCCCGGCGCGCGCCACCGCGTGGCGACCGTGACGGTGACCCCGGCGAAGCGGCTCAACTCGCGGAGGAACCGGACGGCGTCCGCGATGTCCTGGTCGGTGGCCATCTCGTCGAGGGCGTCGATGAACAGCGCCAGACGGCCATCGAGGCGCTCGGTGAGGCGGTCGACCAGATCCTGCCACCGGGCGGGTGCGGGGACGGCGACGACGCGGGCGACGGCCCGGGTCAGCTCCCGGACGCCCTGGCCCCGCGCGTGGAAGGCGAGACCGGCACCGGAGGCACGCTCGCATTCCGCGAGCGCGGCCCGGGCCAGCACCGCCGACTTTCCCGCGCCGGGTTGACCGGTGACGACCAGCGGCATGTCGTCGTCGCCGGCGATCGATCCGCGGATCCGCTCCAGGGCCGCGGCGCGTCCCCGGAACAGGTCTCCTCCGCGAACGACGCTGCGCTGGCCGGTCGCCCGTCGCCGGAAGTGGTCCCTGGTGTCGTCGCCCGCGAACATCCACCAGCCCCCGAGACGAGGACAGTGCCGCGCGAGCAGCTCGATCGGCACGCCCCGGTCGAAGCGCAGCTCCGCCGACCCCTCGACCAGGACGCCGATCACCGCGCCGGTGGTGGCGTCGACGACCGGGCCGCCGCTGTGCCCCCGGA
>JAQBPH010000381.1:0-14179 GCA_028287625.1 Chloroflexota bacterium
TCTTCGACTTCCTCGTCCACCACTCCGACTGGTCGGGCGACTTCGACAGCAACTGCTCCTTCATCGACCTGCACCTGTAGGAGCATGGAGCCACACCGGCCGGCAGGCCGGACCGGAGGGGGTGCGGACCACCGCACCCCCTCCGTCTGTGTCCAGGGGGAAGGCTCAGAGCCTAGGGCAGCGCGGGTGACGAGTCCCGCCGGTGGCCGAAGTCGAAGAGGCCCATCAGGTCGCCGATCGCCGGCGCGTTGCCGGGCACGTAGGGGTCATCGCCCTGGGTCTCGGGGTTGGGCAGGTTGTCGGTGCTGCGCTCCGAGAGCGGCGACAGCCGCCAGTTGCGTTCGATGAACTTGAGCACCGACGCGTGGTCGACGTAGGTGTGGTCGACCACCCCCGTCCGGGCATAGGGCGAGACCACCAGCATCGGCACCCGCGGGCCGTCGCCGAAGAAGCTCACCGGCTGGATGTAGCCGGAGTCGTAGTAGCCGCCGCCCTCGTCGAAGGTGACCAGGATGGCGGTGTCGGCGAAGAGCCTCGGCTGCGCCATCACCCGCTTGACCACGTCCCTGGTGAAGTCCTCGAAGAGCGACAGGGTCGAGGAGGCGGGGTGCCCGTCGTTGTCCCCGGGCTTCACGAAGGAGACGGCGGGGAGGCTGCCGGAGGCGACGGCGGCGGTGAAGTCCTCGTAGCCGTGGAGGTTGGCGCGCTGCGCCGGGTCGGTCATGACCGAGGTGGCGTACTGCATCGGATCGCAGATGCCGCAGTACTCCGCGGCCGGATGGCCCCTGTTCCACCCCACCCCGTAGTACCCCCAGGAGAGGTGCCTGGAGCCGAGCGCGTCGCCGATCGTCCGGAAGCGCTGGGGGGTGACCGTGAAGTGGTCGGGACCCAGCGGCGCGGGGGTGCCGTCGGCGAGGTAGCCGGGGTCGTAGTTGTTGAGCAGGTAGTAGGCGCCGTCCGCGCAGTCACCGTTGCGGAAGGCGCGGTGCTCGTCGAGGAAGGAGCGGATCGGCCCGACCCCGGGCTGGGACCGGTCGGAGCAGTTCGAGTAGCTGCCCCCCTTGTAGCCGTCCTGGGTGAAGTTGTTGTTGGTCCCCGGCTTGGGGTTGGGGTTCTCGATCTGGTTCTGCGGCGGCTTCGCCGGGTGGCCGGCGGCGTCCTGGTAGTAGGCGGCGTCGCCGGTGCCGAGGGCGATGTGGTTGGCGCCGGTCCCTCCCATCACCGCCTGGTGATAGTTGTCGGAGCTGGCGTAGTGGTCGGCGAGGAAGCGCAGCACCGGCGCATCCCCGTTGCTCATGCTGTAGTAGCCCATCTGCAGGTCACCCTGGTGGATGGGCTCCGGGGGGATGGCCCCGTTGTCGAAGCCCGCGGTGTTCGCGGTCCAGACCCACAGGTCGTTGCGGCCGCCGTCGACCTGCTGCCACATCTGGTAGAAGCGGTGGATCGGGTCGCCCGTGTTCGCCGGGTAGGGGACGTACCGGGTGATCCGGTACGGGCAGTTGGGCAGGGTGGCGGGGAACCGGGTGTCCGGCACGTTCTGAGGCAGCCCCTTGGCCGAGGTGGTGTCCGGCCGGGGCAGCGCCGGGAAGGGGATGGTCTTCGGAGGCGTCACCCGGTAGACGTCGACGTCGGAGGCCTGGCGCTGCACCGAGCTCGTCGCCTCGGGACCGCAGTCGCCGCCGGCGGTGACGATCCCCTGCGACAGCAGGGTGCGGGCGTGCTGACCCGCCGGTGGTGTCCAGGTGGCGAAGACGTGGTCGTAGGTGCGGTTCTCGCCGATCACGACGATCACGTGCTTGATCGGCGTCTGCGTGGGGGTGGAGCCGGCGTCGTCGGACGCCGCCCGGGCCGGGCCGCCCAGGCTGGTGGCTCCTGCGCCGGCCGCCAGCGTCCCCGCGAGCAGCAGTTCCAGGCCGGCCCGGCCGCGTCCCCGCCGGGGACGGGAGCAGCGCGTCAGCGTCATCCCACTTCCTCCTCTGCGGCCTTCCCGGGAGGGCGCGGGCGCGCCGACCCGCCGGCCCGATCCCAGGATGAGAGATGGGGGAGGAAGGTTCGATCAACGGCGGGTCAAGAGGTGGGGCAGTGGAGATGCCAGTCGACCGCCCGCGCCTCGGCGGGCAGCAGATCGGCGACCCCGAGCCCGGCCTCGCCGAGGGGGCGCAGCGGCTCGACGTCCACGCCGCTGCGGCGATCACCGGAGCTATGCGACCGGCCCGGCCGGGATGCCCCGCCAGCATCCTCCCGCGGGCAGGCTCTCACCCTTCATCGCCAGCGACAGCGCGTCGAGCACGGCTCCGGCGGCGAGCTGGGCGTCGTAGAGCACCACGGCGCGGGCGCCGACGGTGCTGCCCCGCCCCAGGGCGACGGTGGACATCTTCATCACCCGGTCCTCGAAGAGGTGGGTCTGCAGCGAGGCGGAGGCGCCGACGCACGCGTCGTCCCCGACCTGCACCAGGTCGAACTCGGTGAGGTAGGTGGTCTGCAGGCACACCCTGCGGCCGACCCTGGCCCCGAGCAGCCGCAGTACCGGGCCGATCCAGGGAGTGCCGGTGAGCATCCCCAGCAGCGCGGGGACGGCGACGCTCTCGTAGAGGCCCGTGATCAGCTCGCTGCGGCGGACGAACATCGCCCAGAGCGGCTCCACCCGCGGCCGGTAGCGCCCCACCAGCAGCCACTTCAGCGCCACCACCGCGAGGGTCGCGCACAGGCCCGCGGCGAAGGCCAGCACCGGGGTGACGGCGATCAGCAGTGAAGCGGACGCCTGGCGGGCCACGCGCAGCTCGAGCAGCGCGGCGACGAGCACGACCGCGGAGATCAGCGTCGCCGGCAGGGTGACGCGAAAGTACTCGACGAAGAGCCGGGCGGCGACCAGCGTCCGCGAGGGCCGGTAGGTGACCCTCTCGGAGAAGCCCTCGCTCTGCTGACGGCGGGGGAGGAAGATCGCCGGCGAGCCCAGCCAGGCGGTCTCCGGCTCGACCTGCTTCGCCGGTGCCACCGACTGCACGCCGATCAGGCTCTTTGCGCCCAGCCGGGTGTGGCTGCGCACCACCGCGGCGTTGCCCACGAAGCAGCGGCGGCCGAGCTCGGTGCGCCCCAGCGCGATGGTGCCGGCGGCGAAGGTGGCGGCGCCCACCGAGGCGAAGTCGGCGACGAAGCTCTCCTCGCCGAGGGTGAGCAGGTCGGGGTCGATGTGCGCTGCGGTCGACACCTCGGAGCGAGTGCCCACCCGGGCGCCGAGCAGCCGCAGCCAGGGCACCGCGTAGAGGGTGGCGTAGAGCGTGTTGGTGATCTCGAGGCTCATCGCCATCAGCCGGTCGGCGAACCACTTGCGCAAGCCCAGCGAGGAGCGCAGCGGGTGAATGCCCGGCTCGGTACGGGGGAGTGCCAGGCGCCTGCCGGCCGCCACCAGCGCGCAGGCGCTGATCACGCTCACCGGCCCTGCGACCAGGGTCGAGATGATCGCCGCGACCAGGCCCCAGCGCACCATCGTCAGGGTGATCAGCACCGTCGCGGGCAGCGCCATGAGGAAGGGAAGCAGGCCGAGGACGGCGACGCCGGCGGCGAAACCCAGGTGCAGCCGCTTCGACCAGCGCCGGCCCTGGTGGCCGGCGGCCTCCATGGCATCCAGGAGGGGATCGCCCTCGGTGCTCAGCGCCGCCGGCGAACCGGCCCAGCTCTGTCCCTCGGGGAGGCGCTCGCCGCGCGCCAGCAGCGACTGCTCGGCGAGCCGGGAGCCGCGCCCCATCTCGGCGCCGCCGAGCAGCACCGAGCCGGTGCCGACCACCGCGCCGGCGCCGATGCGGACCGGGTCGAGAAGGAGCCAGCCGTCCTCGACGACGGCGGGCATCACGTCCACGCCGTAGCCGACGCTGGCGCCGGCGCCGATCTCCGTGAGCCACGGCGTCTGGATCCGCTCGGTGGCGATCTGGCAGGAGTCGCCGATGCGTGCGCCGAGCAGGCGCAGGTACGGAGGCATCAGCGGCGATCCGGCGAGCAGCCGCAGCGGCGCCAGCCCGAGCAGCCGGGTGAACATCCACCAGCGCACGTAGGTGGCGCCCCAGAGCGGGTGGCGGCCGGGACGCACCCGCGCCGCCAGGGTCCAGCGGGCGGCCACCGGCAGCACCAGGGAGGTGACCAGGAAGCAAGGCGGGAGGATGAGCGCGCCCAGCGCCAGCCGCGCGGCCGGGAGGGTGCCGCCGCTCAGCGCCAGCAGCCAGCCGGCGGGTGCGCCGAGGACCAGGACCAGCGCGTAGAGGCCGGCCAGCTGGGCCGCGCCGGCGACGAGCACACGGCGGCCGCGATGGCGCAGCGGAGCCGGCCGGGGATCCGGCGAGGAGCCGCCGTGCGGCCCCACCGCGGCCACCGTGGAGAGTGCCTGGAGGTGGTCGGCGAGCGCCCGGATGGTCGGCCGCTCGTAGAGGTCGCCGATGCCCACCGACCGCGACCCGGGCCGGCGGCGGAGCCGCGAGACCACCATGGCCGCGAACAGCGAGTGGCCGCCGAGGTCGAGGAAGAAGTCGGCCTCCACGGAGATGTCCGCGTGGCCGAAGACCTCGGCCCAGACCGCCAGCAGCTCGACCTCGAGCGGGGTCGCCGGGGGCACCATCACCTCGGCGCGCAGCCCCAGCCGCGGCGACACCGGGGCGGGGAGGTGGGAGCGGGCGACCTTGGATCCGGCCAGCGTGGGCAGGCCGTCGAGCACCTCGATGAAGGCGGGCACCATGTAGGAGGGCAGGCGCCGGCGCAGCCGGTCGTGGAGCCGCTGCCGCAGCTCGTCCGGTGCGGAGGCGGGCCGGCGCAGGGTGACGTAGCCGACCAGGTCGGTGGCCGCGCCGTCGTGCTCGAGCGCCGAGACCACGACGTTCTCGACCGCCTCCTCCTCGCGTATCACCGCCTCGATCTCCCCGAGCTCGATGCGGTAGCCGCGGATCTTCACCTGGGTGTCGAGGCGGCCGAGGAACTCGATCTCCCCGGAGGATGAGAGCCGGCCGAGGTCACCGGTGCGGTACATCCGCGCCCCGGGGGCGGAGGGATCGGCGACGAACCGCTCGGCGGTGAGCTCGGGACGGTTCACGTACCCCTGGGCGACGCAGGGGCCGCCGATGCAGATCTCTCCCGGCTCGCCGGCGGGCAGCGGGCGCAGCTGCTCGTCGAGCATCTGGACGGTGTAGGAGGGGAGCGGCCGCCCGATGGTCACCGGGCGGTCGGGGACGAGCTCGCACCAGGTGGCCGTGACCGTGGTCTCGGTGGGGCCGTAGGTGTTGAGCATCCGCCGCCCGGGACGGGTCCAGCGCTGCACCAGGTCGCGGGGACAGGCCTCGCCGCCGACGATCAGGGTGCGCAGCGAGGGCACCTCGTGGTCGATGGTGGCGAGCAGCGTGGGCACGCAGCAGAGCACCGTCACCTCGCGCTCCTCGAGGAGGTCCGCGAGCTGGGGGCCGAGCCGGGAGGCGTCGGTGGGTCCCGCCACCACCGTGGCCCCGACCATCCACGCCGGCCAGATCTCCTCGATGGAGAAGTCGAAGGCGATGGTCATGCCCTGGTAGACGCGGTCGCGATCCGTGACGGCGTAGATCGGCGTCACCACCCCGAGGAAGTCACAGATGTTGCCGTGGCTGACGGCAACGCCCTTGGGGCGGCCGGTCGACCCGGACGTGTAGATGATGTACGCGAGGCTGTCGCGGCCGGCATCGGCCCGCGGCCGGGTGTCGGCCATGCGCGCGAGGTCGGAGGAGGGCTCGTCGAGCTCCAGGGCCGGGCAGCCCAGCGACTGTGCCGCGGTGGCGGCGAGGGCCGCGGTGGTGATCACCACCCGCAGGCCGGCGTCGGCGGCGATGAAGGCGATCCGGTCGGCAGGATAGCCGGGATCGATGGGGACGAAGGTCGCCCCCGCCTTGAGCACTCCCAGCACCGAGGCGTAGGTCTCGAGCGAGCGCGGCAGCAGGATGCCGACGCGGTCGCCGGCCGCGACCCCCATGCCGATGAGCCGGTGGGCGAGCCGGTTGGACTGACGGTCGAGGTCGCGGTAGCTGGCCTGGCGGTCTGCGCACTCCACCGCAATGGCGTCGGGCGCGCGGTCACAGGTGGTCTCGAAGAGGTGGTGGAGCCGCCCGACAGGCTTCCGGGCCGGGCTCAGGGTCGCGAGACCCAGGCGCGACGCAAACGTCGGATCGGACACTGCCATCTCGTCCAGAACCCCTTCCTGTCCCAGTTGCCGAGGCGCTTCATCGACCGCTGTGCGGCCATTGGCTAGAACGCAGCTGCCGGGCGGTTCTTGCGGCCTCGCACAGTAACCGGCCGCGGCAGTCCCGACCAGGCACCTGGTTAAGGAACGGCCAAGCGACGGTTAAGGCGACACCTCAGCGAGAGGCGCGGGGACCGCCCTCGATCCGGTTCAGCCGGTTCAGGTGCGGGTCCGGCCCTTCCCGATGACCTCGACGACGCGCTCCTCGGCGCCGCGGGCGAGGTCGGCGAGGAGCGCGTGGGCGTTGATCCCGCGGGTGCAGGGCACGCGGTGCCACACCCCGTCGGAGTCGAGCTCCCAGGCGAGGCGGTCGTCGGCGAGCAGCACGTCCACGATGGTCTCCAGCCGCGCCCGCAGCCGGGGCTCCCGCACCGGCGCGACCGCCTCGACACGGTCATCGAGGTTGCGGGCCATGATGTCCGCCGAGCCGATGTGCCACTCCGCGCCGGCGCCGGCGCCGAATCCGTAGATCCGCGAATGCTCGAGCCAGCGCCCCACCAGCGAGCGCACCCGGATGTGCTCGGACATCCCCGGCACGCCGGGACGCACCGAGCAGGTGCTGCGCACGATCAGATCGACGTGTGCGCCCGCGGTCGAGGCCGCGTACAGGGCCTCGATGATCTCCGGGTCGACGACGTGGTTGGCCTTGATGACGACGCGGCCCCCGTTCCGCGCCTGGCGGCCGATCAGCTCCAGCAGGCCGGGGCGCAGCGTCTGCGGCGCCACCAGCAGCCGCCGGTAGCGCCGCTGCCGGCTGTACCCGGTGAGGTAGTTGAAGAGGTCGCTGACGTCGGCGCCCACCTCGGGGTCGCAGGTGAACAGTCCGAGGTCCTCGTAGAGGCGCGCGGTCTGCGGGTTGTAGTTGCCGGTGCCCACGTGACAGTAGCGGCGGATGTGGCCGCCCTCGCTGCGCACCACCAGCGCGGTCTTGGCGTGGGTCTTCAGCCCGACCACGCCGTAGGCCACGTGCACCCCCGAGCGCTCCAGCATCCGGGCCCAGGCGATGTTCGCCGCCTCGTCGAAGCGGGCCTTCAGCTCCACCAGCGCCACCACCTGCTTGCCCGCCTCGGCGGCGGAGATCAGGGCGCGGACGATCGGGCTGTCGTCGTCCGAGGTGCGGTACAGGGTCTGCTTGATGGCGAGCACGTCGGGGTCGCACGCGGCCTGCTCGATGAGGGCCTCGACCGAGGAGGCGAAGGACTCGTAGGGGAGGTGCACGAGCAGGTCGCCCTCACGGATGACCCGGAAGATGTCGACCGGTCCACCGTCGGGGTCGCCGCGCAGCCGGGGCTGGGTGACCGGCTCGTAGGGCGGGTCCTTGAGGTCGGGACGGTCGAGCTTGTAGAGGCCCCAGAGCCCACCGAGGTCCAGCGGCCCCCCCACCCGGTAGACCTCGTCGAGCCCGATCTCGAGCTCGCGGACGAGCAGGTCGAGCACCTCGTCGGGCATGGTGGCGTCGATCTCCAGCCGCATCACCGTCGGCGAGTGGCGCCGCTTCTCGAGGATGCCCTCGACCGCGCTCATCACGTCCTCACCGCGCTCGTCGGCGAGGAAGTCCGCGTTGCGGGTCACCCGGAACGGGTGATGGCCGCGCACCCGCATCCCCGGGAAGAGCCGGTCGAGATGGGCGGCGATGACCTGCTCCAGGGGGACGAAGCGCTCCTGGTCGGGGAGCACGATGAAGCGCGGCAGCAGCGGGGGCACCTTGACCCGGGCGATCCGCGTCACCTCGGAGTCGGGGTCGGCGACCACCACCAGGAGGTTGAGCGAGAGGCTGCTGATGTAGGGGAAGGGATGCGCCGGGTCGACCGCCAGTGGGGTGAGCACGGGGAAGACCTGCTCCTCGAACACGGTGTCGAGGTGGCCCCGATCCTCGTCGTCGAGCGACGCGTAGGTGCTGTACCGCACCCCGGCCTCGTCGAGGCGCGAGGTCACCGCCTCGAAGGTGCGGGCCTGCTCCTCGTAGAGGGCGAGCACCCGCCGGCGGATCAGCGCCAGCTGCTCGGCGGGAGTGAGACCGTCGGGGGAGCGGGTGCGCACCCCCGCGGTGCGCCGCGCGTGGAGCCCGGCGACCCGCACCGCGAAGAACTCGTCGAGGTTGGTGCTGAAGATGGCCAGGTACTTGGCCCGCTCCAGGGGACGCTGCTCGGCGTCCTCGGCGAGGGCGAGCACCCGGGCGTTGAACTCGAGCCAGCTGAGGTGCCGGTTGAGGAAGCGGGAGCCGGCGGGAGGGGCGGGCGCCTCCGTGCCGTCGACCGCGGTGGCGCCGGTGCTGCTGGCGGACTCCACGGTCACCCGAGCTCCTCGACCACGCCGGTCTGCAGGTACACGAGGTCCTCACCCATGTTCGTGACCCGGTCGGCGATGCGCTCGAGGTGATGCGCGATCAGTGTCAGCCCGGTCGCGCGGGCGGCGGTCTCCTCACCCGCGGCGCAGGCGCGCACCTGCTCGTCGAAGAGCCGGCGGTAGACACGGTCGACCCGGTCGTCGTGGGAGGCGATGATCCGCGCCTCCTCCACGTCCCCGTCGATCACCGCGTCGAGCATCTCGCTCAGCTGGATGCGGCACAGCTCGGCCATCCGGGAGAGGCCGTCGAGGCCGCCCTCGGGGGGCGCGTCCGCGAGCTCGCGGGCGATCCTGGCGATGCTGGAGCAGTGGTCGCCCATCCGCTCCAGCTCCGTGGACATGTGCAGATAGGCGAGCAGGCGGCGCAGGTCGCCGTCCACCGGCGCCTGGGTGAGGATGGTGGTGACCGCGAGCTCGCGGAGCTGCAGCTGCAGGGCGTTGAGCTCGGCGTCTCCGGTGATCACCTCGTCGCAGAGCCCGGCGTCCCCCTGGACCAGCGCCGCCACCGCCCGCGGGATCGCGCGCTCGACGAACTCGGCCATTCGCAGTGCCAGCTCCCTGACCTCCGCCAGCTCCCGGTCGAGGACGCTGCGCGTGGAGTGATTGACCACGTCGCTCATCGTCCCACCCCGGTACCGGCGATGCTCATCGCGCATCCGTCCGGACCGCGCCGGAAGCGCATCGCGGGGAGATGCTCTCGTCTCGAATCCATCGCCCCTCTCTTCACGTCGCTCTCGTCCGCTATCGCCACGAGCGTGCCGCGACGCCATGCTTGTAAGGCATGGCGAAGCCCGGGCGCTCAGCTCCCGGCCGTCGCAGACCGTCGACGTGCTCGACCTCAGCCGATGCGCCGCGCGGTCCCTGTCAGCCGGGTGGGACCTGGCCGCTCTCGCCGACCCGGTGGATCCGCAGCAGGTTGGTGGAGCCGCTCTCGCCGGTGAGGGTGCCGGCCACGATCACGATGAGGTCGTCGGTCCGGCAGCGCCCGAGCTCGAGCAGCGCCCGCTCCACCTGGAGCACCATCTCGTCGGTGTGACCGGCCAGCGGGACCACGAAGGTCTCGACCCCCCAGGTCAGCGCCAGCTGGCTGCGCACCGCCGCGTGCGGGGTGAACACGAGGATGGGAATGTGGCAGCGGTGGCGGGAGAGGCGCCGGGCGGACATCCCGGTCTCGGTGAAGGCGACCAGGGCCTGCGCGTCGACCGACAGCGCGACCTCCGGAGCCGACGCGGCGATCGCCTCCGCGGGGGTGGTGGAGGCGGGTGACGGCAGCGTGGCCAGCCCCGCCCGCTCGGTGGCGACGATGATCCGCGCCATCGTGGTCACCGTCTCCACCGGGTACGCGCCCACGCTGGTCTCCCCGGAGAGCATCAGGGCGTCCGCGCCGTCCAGGACCGCGTTGGCGACGTCGGAGACCTCGGCCCGGGTGGGCCGGGGATCGTGGGTCATCGACTCCAGCATCTGGGTGGCGACGATGACCGGCTTGCAGCTCTCCCGCGCCAGACGCACGGCGCGCTTCTGGATGAGCGGCAGCTGCTCCAGGGGCATCTCCACCCCGAGGTCGCCCCGCGCCACCATGAGGCCGTCGAAGGCGGCGACGATGTCCGCAAGCCGGTCGACCGCCTCCTCGCGCTCGAGCTTGGCGATCACCGGCACCCGCCGGCCGCACGCGTCCATGACCTGGTGGACCGCCTCGATGTCCTCGGGCCGGCGCACGAAGGAGAGCGCCACCATGTCGACGCCCATCGCCAGGGCGAACCGCAGGTCCTCCGTGTCCTTGTCGGAGAGCGTGGGCACGCTCATCCGCACGCCGGGCAGGGTGATGCCCTTGTGGTCGGAGATCACGCCCCCGTCGATCACCGTGCACACCACGTCGTTGCCGGTCGACTCGAGCGCGCACAGGCGGACCCGGCCGTCGTCGATGAGCAGGGTGTCGCCCGCGGCGACGTCACGGGGCAGCGCCGCGTAGCTGGTGGTCGCCCGGCGACTTGAGCCCGCGACCGCCTCGCCGGCACCGTCGCCGGCGGCGGTGACCGTGAAGAGGGCGCCCCTCTCCAGGACCGCGGTCCCTCCCACGAAGCGGCCGAGCCGCACCTTCGGCCCCTGGAGGTCGGCGAGCACGCAGACCGCGCGCCCGCATGCGTCCGCCGCCTCCCGGACCCGGCGGTAGGTGGCGAGGTGCTGCTCCCTCGTTCCATGGGAGAAGTTCAGCCGGGCCACGTCCATCCCCGCCTCGATCAGCGCCCCGATGGTCTCGAGCGTCTGGCTGGAGGGGCCGAGCGTGCACACGATCTTCGCCCGCCGTGCCCTGAAGGCACCGTGGCGGCCGGCCGTGTGCGTCGGGCGATCGACGGATTCGAGCAGCGCGTCCATCGACGACGGTGCCTCGTGATGCAGATCGGCACCGGCGCAGCCGGGAAGGGTTCTGTCGACCGTGACGCTCATGGAACGCTCCTGACCTGTGGGTGAGGTGCCGACGCGTGCCTGACGGACCTGGAAAACGTCATCTCTGTCCGGATCAACGCTCAGGCGATCGCGTCGGCGAGGTGTTCGCTGGCCATCTCGGAAGAACGTTAGGCTCTGTCACCCGGGCCCGGCATCGACAGAACGGACTGAGTTTGGAGCGCGGCGGTCTAGTCGAGAATCGGTGACCGTAGTCATGATTGGCGATGACCGGATGACCGGCGGCGGCAGCTCGCGACATGGAGGCGGCAGCGCGCCTGTGGCAGGTGAGCCAGGACCACACGCGGTCGAGCGCGCCTGCCTGAAGGCGGCTCGGGCCTGATGGCGAGCTCCGCCGAGGTCCGGGTCGGCGAGATCACCGGTGAGCGCGGTTCGGGCGATCCACTCCCTCTGCACCTGGTCGGAGGTGAGGGCACCGTGGCGATCCAGCTGCGCACCACCGTGCACCGCGTCAGCATGGGTGCCGGGCTGGCCCACCGCCCGGCCCTCGTCGATGCCGTCCGGGCGTTGCCGGGACTGCCCGGCCTCTCCCTCAGCAGCTCTGGTGGCACCTTCGCCGTCGGAGGCCCCGGCTGGCTGGGACTGGCGGCGATGGGCGTGCCACCGCCCCAGCAGCGGATGCGGCTCGACTGGATGACCGACGCCCTGCAGGCATGGTTGGAGGCGGCACTCGGTCCGCTCGGCCTGCGGCTGGAGCGGGGCCGGGTCGAGGGCGCGTGGTGCCCGGGATTCAGCGACGTCTCCGTGCAGGGGCGCAAGCTCATCGGGCTCGGCTTCCGGGTCACCCGCGACTGGATCGCCATGCGCGGCGTGATGCCGGTCCGGCCGATCGAGGCTGCGGACCACGCGCTGCTCGCAGCCTGTCATCGCCTCATCGGCCTCGAGGTTCGCGCCGATGCCTCGACCTCGCTCGTCCAGTGCACGGGCGACACGAGGTGGACGGTCGAGGGTGCCATCGACCATCTGAGGCGGGTCCGAGTGGAACCCGGCTGAACGGGCCCCCTCAGGGTCTGCGGCGGCGCACCTCGAGGAGCACGAGCCCGAGGGCCTCGATCTGCGCGAGCACACCGTGCAGCGCCGCCTGATCGGGGATCGCGCCCACCAGGACCGTCTCCGTGCCCCGCGCGTCGGCATACAGGGTGGGAAAGGCGTGCAGGACCGTCTCGCTCAGCAGCCCGCGGACCCTGATCTCGTACTGCTCGGACCCACCGCACATCGCCATGGCCCGAGTGTCCAGGGCGTCCACGTGAGCGCGCATCACCCGGATCGTGTGAGCGTTCGCCCTCGCCATCGCCGGGAGGAGGTCGGCGCCAGCAGCCCGAGCTCGCGGGCCCGCGCGACCGCCGCGGTGCGGCGGTGCACCGCGAGCTTCTCGTAGATGTGGCGCATGTGCGTCTTGACGGTGTTGAGGGAGACGTACAGCTCGGTCCCGATCTCCGGCGCGGACAGACTGCTCGGCAGGTATCGGAGCACGCGCAGCTCCCCGTCGCTGAGCGGCTCCCGCTCCGGCGTCGTCTCGCCACCACGCCGCCGCGATGACGAGCCGGCGAGCATGTCGAGGATGTCCGACAGGAGGGCGGCGTGGGAGGTGCGGTGCCGCGGATGGCGCTCGAGCAGGTGACGGACGGGGGTCAGGGCGAAGGGCAGCATCAGCCCCTCCGGTTCGGTGAGCTCGAGGGCACGCTCCACCGCGTCCTCGGCGGCCCGCGCGTCGCCGAGCCGGTCGCGCGCGGCGGCGGCGAGGAGGAGCGCCTGGACGACGGACGTGGTGTGGAGAACGGCGGCGGAGCCGTCGAGGACCGGGGTCAGGGCGTCCACCGCCGCCTGGGGGCTGCCCTCGGCGAGGCACACGGTGGCCAGGGCAGCGCAGGACTCGCCCCAGCGACGCTCCTCCTCCCCCATCGCGGCGAGCGACGAGCGGGCGGCGGCGGTCTCACCCACACGCGCCTGCGTCTGCAGCAGGAGGCTCCGCACCTGCCGCGCCGCGGCGTGCTGGGTCACGAGCAGCCCCTGCATCTGCTCGGCGGCGCGGAACGCGGCGAGCGCCGGCTCGAACCTGCCCTGGGCGGCGTGCAGCATGCCTCTCACCTGGTGGAGCAGCAGCCCGGTCGCAGGCTCCGCCGCCGTGCCGCACGACTGCTCCGCGCGATCGAGCCAATCCTCGGCCTCGCCGAACCGCCCTGCCCACACCATGGTGCCGCCGAGCTGCGCCAGTGCGATCGCGGCGATGGGATCGGCCTCCCATCCGTGTGCCTCGGCAAGGGCGATCGCCTCCTCGCAGCGCCGGCGCGCCAGGGCGAACGAGCGCCGGGCGTCGGTGATCCCCAGATGACCCAGACAGCCGATCTCGACGTATGGCCGTCCGATCCGGCGTGCCAGCTGGAGCCCTTCCTCCAGGTGCCGCTCCGCGTCGTCCAGCCGCAGTGACCACAGCTCGACGATGCCGAGATTCATCAGGGCCAGCGCTCGGAGGTCGCGGCTCAGGGCGATGTCACGCGACGTCCGCGCCTCCGACGGCTCGAGGAGGGCCGGCACCTCATCGAGCACGGAGCGGAAATCGCCGCGACGGCGGGCGAGCCGCAGCCGCACGAGCCCCAGCCCGAGGTCGAAGCCGTGCCGCCGCTCGACGGACACCGTCGCCGCCCGGCGTTCGGCGAGCGTGATGTGAGCGGCCGCCTCGTCGAACGAGCCCCTGGCGAGGTGGGCGCCGGCGTGGAGCACGACCAGCTGCGCGTCGGCGTGGAGGGTGTCGGCCGGAAAGGCGCGGAGGAGGGCGTCGGTCGTCGCCCCCCGACCGTTGAGGAGGAGGCTGACGGAGTGGTCGGCGAGCAGGCGGGCGGCCTGCTCCCAGTCCTCCGCCGCCTGCAGGTGCCGGATCGCATCGACGGCCTGCCCGTGGTCCGCGTACCACCGTGCGGCGGTCCTGTGCAGCTCCGGGACCGCGTCGGGCTCGGTGCGCCGCAGCTCGAGGCGGAGCAGGTCGGCGAAGAGGTGGTGGTAGCGAAACCACGATCGCCCGGCGTCGAGCGATACCACGAACGCGTTCGCCTCCTCCAGCGTCTGGAGGATCCGCTCCGAGCCGGAGCTCCCGCTCAGGGCATCGGCAAGCGGTCCGCTCACGCGCTC
>JAQBPH010000392.1:0-13023 GCA_028287625.1 Chloroflexota bacterium
CGCACGTCGGTGCGCACGCTCGCATCGGTGTACGGGCCGCTGCTGTCGTAGACACGGAAGACCGCGTCACCGTCCTCGAGCACGATCTCGCGCACCGGGACCCGCAGGTCGGCGCGCGAGCCCTGGAGGTGTGCCTTGCGGCTGCCCCGGATCGGTGTGGCGGATGCCGCGCGGTCGGTGGGGGCCTCGGCCATCGTCTGGTCTCCTGGTGCGGGTGTGGGCAGAGCGGCGGCGCCCGCCAGCGAGCCGGTCTCGGCCTCAGTGACGGATTCCAGCGCTTTGCCTGACGCCCCGCCCGGCAGGTTCCTGGGCAGGAGCGGTCACCTCCGCCGCGGCGGCGACAGGCTGGCGCAGGCCGAAGGACTCCAGGCACACGACGTAGAACAGGGTCCAGAGCACCGCCCAGTCGACGAAGCCCAGCGCGTTGCCGTAGAGGTTTCCCGCCACCACGGGCTCGTGGAGCACAGTGCCGGCGATCACGTGGTAGTAGGCGAGGAAGGTGACGATCCCGAGCGGCAGCGTGATCGCGATGCGCACGGTGTAGTTCTTCACGGCGCTCACGGTGTTGGGGAAATTGGCAGCGGCATTGGGCCAGAAGATCATCCAGAAGGCCCAGCACACCCCCACCTGCGCCGCGAAGCTGTTGATGCCTGGCCCCAGCAGGGCGGCGGCGCTGCCACCGACGAGGATCCTGGCCAAGCTGACGAAGGCGAAGTACACCGCTGTGCCCACGGCGACGTTGCCCACCATCGACGCGAGGGCGGTCCGCCAGCCGGGCCCCGCCAGTCGCCACGGCCAGTTCTCCGTGAGCTGTCCGGTCACGAGCATGGCCACGATCACCGAGTAGACCCAGCCGATCACCGTGTCCAGCGCAAGGATGGGGCCTCCCCCCCTGGCATCGATGGCCATCGTGGGCAGGCCGAGGACGAGGTAGAGGAGCAAGGTCGGCACCGCCACGATCGCGATCTCGTACAGGCCCTTCTTCGGCTGGCCCATATCGGCCCACGGCCAGTGTGCCCAGTTGATGACGACGGTCACGAAGGTGAAGAACCCGAACAGGACGAACAGCGCTCCCGCGAAGTATCCCGTCCCGCCCTTCCGGTCGGCGGCGAATCTCGGATCGAAATGGCCGAGGCCCACCGCAAGCAGCGCCGTCACGCCGATGGCGAGCGCGACCACCACGGCGATGATGGCCATCCCCTTCACCGGCTGGGTCAGGCGGTGGAACCCCCAGAATTCGAGGTTGAATCCGAGGAACACCACCATAAGGATCGCCCAGAAGAGCACCGCGTTGTTGGGAAACGGGTAGATGTGGAGTGGGCTCCACCTGGGATCGACCAGCAGATACCAGCTGCCCAGCGACAGTGCGATCACCACAGCGAGAGTGAGCAGTGCCGTGACGAACCAGGGACGCGGTCGAGCAACGTTGGTCATCGCCCGGCGCCCACGTCGACGAGAACCTTCATCTTGCTCTGCGCGCGCAATGCCGCGAAGCCCTCGTCCACGATCTTGTCCAGGCCGATGTGCTCGACCCATCCGTCGGTGACGTAGTGCCCGCGCGACATCAGGTCCAGCACGGCCGCGAAATCCTCACCGGTGTACGCCAGCGACCCGACAACCATGGCCTCGGTGAAGACCAGCGTGTTCGTGTTCAGAGGGAGCGCGTGGTCGCAGATCGCGACCTCGACGATCCGACGCCTGGCCGCCACCATGTCCACCGCGGACCCGAGACTGGCGTCCACGCCGGCGGTCTCGTACACCGCGGCCGCGCCGGCACCCCCGGTGCGGTCCATCACATATGCCACCGGGTCGGTGTCCAATGGGTCGACCACGGACGTGGCACCGAGCTTCTGAACGGCTTCGCGTCGCACCGCGGACGGCTCGATGACCGTGACGTCGGAGATGCCAAGCCCTCGGAGCGCCAGGTAGGTGCCGATTCCGATCGGGCCGGCGCCCAGGACGACGGCGCTCTCGCCCTCGCTGAGCTCCCCGCGACGGGCGGCGTGGTAGCCCACGGACATCGGTTCCACGAGGGCGCCGAGCTGCAGGGACACCGAGTCCGGCAGATGGTGGACCGTCCGCGCCGGTACGACGGTGTACTCCGACAGCCCGCCGCCGCGGGACATCAGCCCGTGGAAGGCGATCTTCTGGCACAGGTTGTAGAACCCCGCCCTGCAGCGGGGACACTCGTCGCACCGGTAGATCGGCTCGACGCACACCCGGTCGCCCTCGCGCACGTCGGAGACCCCCGCCCCCACGCCCACCACCGTGCCCGAGAACTCGTGACCGAGGATCTGGGGCATCTGCGCGCCGGTCAGCGGGTGCGGTGCGGTCGAGATGAAGATCGGTCCGTCGTAGTACTCGTGCAGGTCAGTCCCGCAGATGCCGTTGTTCTCGACCCTGATCTTGACCTCCCCAGCCCCGGGGGTGGGTTCGTCGACATCCTCGATCCGGACGTCGCCCCGGCCGTGATAGACGATCGCTCGCATGTGGGATTCCTCTCAGCGTCATCGTCTCCCCGCCGGACCCGGGGCCGCCGACGTGGCGCCCCGGGCTGGCGAGGAGCATGGGTATGACCAACGGCCTGCATGGCGCAGACCTTCCAGCTGTCCGTCAGAGTGGATCGCCGTCGAGCGAGAGGCGGATCATCCTGCTTCCCACCGTTCCCGGGAACCAGAGCGCATTGCCCCACCCACACCGGAGTTCAATGGGGACGTCACCTCGCCCTGGCACGGCGAGCTCGGTGAACTTGCCGGTTCTGGGATCGAGTTTGCCGATGGCGTTGGCCCCGTACTCGTTGAAGTAGATCATGTTGTGCTTCTCGCACGTGATGCCTGGCCTGGCGATCGGATTGGGGATCTTGTACTCGGTGATCTTCCGAGTCAGGGTGTCCATGCGACCGATGTAGTTGCCCTGGTTCTCACCCCACCAGATGTACCGGTTCTCGGTGGTGGCCCTGATGACGAAGGGCAGTGAGGTCGGGGACTCCGTGTCATACTCGGTGATCTCGTGCGTCGCAAGGTCCAGCCTGCCGATCTTGCCGTTGGCGCCCTCGGTGAACCAGACGGCGTTGTCCGGACCCATGTGCATGCCAATGGGCAACGCCCCTGGAGTCGGAATCTTGAAGTCGGTCCACTCATGGGTGTATTCGTCGAACCGGCCGATCTCGTTGCTGGTCGATTCGGTGGACCATACTGCGTGGTCCGTGCCCAGGGTGATGTCATTGAACGGCTCGACGTTGCCGAGCTCATGAGGCGCGTTGTAGATCGCCATCTTCTTGCTGTAGGGATCGATGCTGACAATCTGGTTCGGGGTTCCGTTCGAGAAGTAGATCAGCCCATCGTCGCCATTCATGATGGCGCAGGTGAACGTTGTCAGCGGTGTTCCGTTGAGATCGATGGTCCGCGTTGCTCCGGCCTCTCCGCCGCCATATCCACCGATGAAGTACGGGACCGGGAACTCCTCCACCTTCCCGGTATCGATGTCGATCCTGCCGACCTTCTTGGCGATGGTCTCCTCGAACCACTCCGCGCCGTCCAGCCCGGGCAGATTGACACACGGTCCCGACTCCGGCGTCGGCGTCGGATAGAACGTCCAGCGTGGCGCAGGCGCGTGCGCGGGCGCCGGGGCCGCCACCGCACCGATCCCGGATGCGACGGTCATGACTGCCGCGACGAGCGCACCGCCGGTGGACAGGGCCGACCGCCTCAACCCCTTGGATCCAGCGTGGGCCGACCGCCTCTGTGTTCTCACTGATTCTCCCTGCACCTGCATGCCAGACCCCCTGTATCGTCCGTCCGCCACTGCGAGAGGTGTACCGCGACTCTTCTGCGCCCTCACTCAAAACGACGGTACTGGAGCGCGGGTCGCTGCACCAAACCCTGGGGGGCCCAAGTCCGCCGGCCGCGTAGCCCTGGGCGGTCCACCGGTGTGGTGGGCTCGGCCCCGTTCTCGGACCGCCTGCGCGCACGACGGGGTCCGGACACGCAGTCCGGACCCCGTCGGACGATTCGCAACCCTGGCTCAGGGGATGATTTCGGCGATCGCGTTGGCCCCGAGGAGAGCGTTGTACACGGAGCCTGTGTTCTTGGTGACGTCGACGGGCCACGCGCCCGGCGTGGGGATGGGAATCTCCGTGACCACGGAGGTTTTCATATCGAAGCGCCCATACTTGTTGACCCCTGGCTCGGACCAATAGATCGCGTCATCAGGGCCCGCCGCGCCACAGAAGGGGATGGCGTTCAGACTGGGCACGGCGAAGTCCTTCAACTCGTGGGTCAGAGTGTTGATGTACCCGACCCTGTTGCCTGCCATCCCGAAGAACCAGACGGTGTGTGTGTTCGGGTCGACGTTGAGCCCCTCCACACCCGGCGTCCCGGGGTCGATGTCGAGAACTGCCATGTTCGGGGTCGGGTAGGGGAACGTGTCGATCTTATGGGTGTACGGATCGATCCGCTGGATCACGTTGGCGGCCTGGTCGGAGTACCAGACGCCGCCGTCGACGATGGCGATGTCCTGCGGAAGCGCACCAGGAATCCCGACGTCGAATTCCTCGAACTTGAACGTCACCGGGTCGAAGCGGCTGATCTTGTTCCCTCTGGTCTCGGTGAACCAGATCCCGCCGTCGGGACCGGTCTTCAGGTCAGCCGGATAGGAGTAGGGTGTGGGGATCTCCCACACCTGGACCTCGTGGGTGGTCACGTCGATGCGACCGATCTTGTTCCCGTACTGCGAGAGGACCAGGGACGTGAACCACATGTAGTTGCCCGGGCCGCCGCTGACGGCATAGGGAGTGCCCGCCTCCAGGGGGAGCCTGTACTCGGTGACCACCTTCGTCCTGTTGTCGACACGCCCCATCGTGTTTGCCGTCTCGCTGAACCACGGCGAGCCATCTGGCGAGTTCTTGATGTCGATCGGCAGGGACTTTGTCGGCGTTGGATAGGTGCGGACGTTCGGCTGCGACCTCGTGCCAGTGCCCGCCCGACTCGCATAGGTGGCGGCGGCTGCCTTCAGAGCGGGCGACAGGCCCGAGGCCATGCACAGCTTCGTGTACTGCGTGAGCCTGTCGACACAGTAGTGCTCTAGCCAGTGGGCCGCGTCCAGCCGGGGTTGCGCCCCGCTTGCCGGTGTCCCTGCGGCGGCTGTCGGGACGGCGGCCGACAGCATGGCAATGACAGCCCCAAGTGCGCCGACGCGCACCCTCCGTGCGGTCCAACCAACTACGTTGTGAGATCTGTTCATCAGCGTGCTCATTCTTCCCGATATCATCCGCGAGGTGCGCTTCGCTCAGCGGGTACTCAATTGGGGCTCAGGTGCGGGATGCATCGTGTCCCAGTAGGAGTGGAGGCCACGAATGTGCTGACCCCCGTCGACCGAGAGAGTCACCCCGGTGATCCAGTAGGACTCGTCCGACAGGAGGAAGGCGGCGACATTGGCCACGTCCTCGGTCTCCCCGATCCGACCGAGCGGTGTACGGGAGAGGAACTCCTCCCCCATCGGGCCGGTCAGCAGTCCGCCATCCACTGTGAGTGGCGTACGGATGGAACCGGGAGCGATCGCGTTGGCACGGAGGCCGTAGCGTCCCCACTCGGCGGCGCAGACCTTCGTGAACTGGGCGACGGCGGCCTTGGCGGCACAGTAGTGCCCGAGGCCGTCTGTGGCGGCCAGCCAGTTGAGCGACGAGATATTGACAACCCCACCGGGCACCTTTGCATCGATCAGCCGTCGGGAGAACTCCCGGCTGCAGAGGAACGTGCCCTTGAGGTTGACGCCCATGACGGTGTCCCAATCCTCCTCGGGCATGTCCGCCACCGGTGAGAGGATGGCCATGCCGGCGTTGTTGACCAGCATCTGGACAGGCCCACCCAACTCCCGCTCCGCACTGTCAAAGGCGGCTTTCACATCCCTCGCCGAAGCGACCGAGCCGACGGTCGCTATCACACGGCAGGATGGCGCGGTTCTACCGAGCTCGACGCGGGCCTTCTCGGCGTTCTCGGGGTCGAGTTCCAGGATGGCGACATTCGCGCCATGTTCGAGCAGTTTCGAAGCGATCGCTCGACCGATACCCCGGCCCCCGCCGGTAACCAACGCAACATTGCCGACCAGTTTCATGGTGTCCTCCCGAGGTGTGCGGTGACCTGCTCTTCGTATGACGCCTCTGTCAGCCTGAGCCAGGGCTATTCCGACCGTCGAGGGCAGCGGCACCGCTCGGACCTCGGCTCCCTCCTCGATCCAGACGGTCTGGGCGTGCGTGAAGTATCGTCGACGGGGGCCGCTCGGCTCATGGCGTTCCATGGCGAAATTTGCACGGAACCTGGGCCTGCCAGGTCTATGAAAGCCAGCGCCATTCAGTGTATTCCTTGGTGTCGTACGCCGTCGGCGCGTGTGGCCGCTTGGAGAAACGCCATGGAGCTCACCAGGGACAAGGCCGTGTGGATCTACGAGCGGATGAAGCTGACCCGCACCTTCGAGGAGCGCGTGGCCAAGCTCTTCGCGGAGGGGCGGGTCCCCGGCTTCGTCCACCTCTACGCCGGCCAGGAGGCCACCGGCATCGGTGTCATCTCCTGCCTGTCCGACGGCGACAACCTCGGTACCCACCACCGCGGCCATGGCCACTGCATCGCCAAAGGCCTGGTCCTCGGCGAGATCATGGCCGAGGTCTTCGGCAAGGTCGACGGCCTCTGCCGGGGCAAGGGCGGCTCCATGCACGTCGCCGACCTGTCTCGCGGCATGCTCGGCGCCAACGGCATCGTGGGTGGCGGCCCTCCCCTGGCCGTCGGCGCGGCGCTCTCCGCCAAGGTCCTGAAGACTGGCGCGGTCACCGTCTGCTTCTTCGGCGACGGCGCCGCGGAGCAGGGCACGGTCCACGAGGCGATGAACCTGGCCGGGGTCTGGAAGCTGCCGGTGGTCTTCGTCTGTGAGAACAACCAGTTTGCGGAATCGACCCCATGGACCTACCACTGCGCTGCGACCTCCATCGCTGATCGCGCCGGTGCCTACAACATGCCCGGCGTTCTCGTCCAGGGCGACGACGTGATCGCCGTCATGGAGGCCGCTGAAGAGGCGGTCGCTCGTGCTCGGCGAGGCGAGGGGCCCAGCCTGATCGAAGCCCGCACCTGGCGCTACTTCGGCCACTTCGAGGGCGATCAGATCACCTATCGGACGGCCGAGCAGAGCACCGACTACCGCCAGCAGCACGACCCTCTGAAGCTCTTCGCCACGCAGGCCATCGAGCGCAGGTTGCTCACCAGGCAGGACATCGAGCGTATCGACCAGGACGCCGAGAGGCAGGTGGACGCTGCGGTCGAGTTCGCGGAGAACAGCCCATTCCCCGCGCCCGAAGAGTGTCTCACCCACGTCTACGTCAGCTACTGACAGAGAAAGGGAGGAATCAGAGATGGCAGTCGTGGCCACACGCACTCTGAGCTATCGCGCGGCGATCACCGAGGCCCTGAGTGACGAGATGGAGCGGGACCCAACCGTGGTCCTGATGGGCGAGGACGTCGCCGGCGGGGCGACGCTGCCGGGCTTCGAGAGGGAGGACGCCTGGGGCGGCGTGCTCGGCGTGACCAAGGGGCTGGTCCAGAAGTTCGGCCGCGAGCGCGTCCTCGACACACCGATCTCCGAGTCGGGATACATCGGCGCCGCGATGGGTGCGGCCTCGACGGGGCTCCGGCCGGTCGCCGAGCTCATGTTCGTCGACTTCTTCGGCGTGTGCTTCGACCAGATCTTCCAGCAGGGCGGGAAGATGCGGTACATGTTCGGCGGCAAGGCGAAGGTGCCGGTCGTCGTGCGCACGATGATCGGCGCCGGCTTCAGGGCCGCCGGCCAGCACTCGGGCTGTTACTACTCCGTCTTCGCCCACATGCCGGGTCTGAAGTGCGTGGTGCCCTCCACTCCGGCCGACGCCAAGGGCCTCCTCGCCTCCGCCATCCGCGACGACGACGTGGTGATCTTCTGCGAGCACAAGCTGCTCTACGACCTCGAGGGGGAGGTTCCATCCGGCGAGCACCTGGTCCCACTGGGCAAGGCCGACATCAAGCGGGAGGGCAGCGGCGTCACCGTGGTGACCCTGGGCCGCATGGTCCACCTGGCGCTCGAGGCGGCGCAATCCCTGGAGTCGGAGGGCATCTCGGTGGAGGTGCTGGACCTCCGCAGCATCTCCCCGATGGACGACGAGGCGATCCTTGCGTCGGTACGCAAGACGCGGCGGCTGGTGGTGGTCGACGAGGACAACCCGCGCTGCTCGATCGCGACCGACGTCGTCGCACTGGTGGCCTCGCGCGCCTTCGACCAGCTGGAGGCGCCCCCCCAGATGGTGACGGCACCGCACACGCCGGTCCCCTTCTCTCCGCCGCTGGAGGACTTCTACGTGCCCGGCCCAGACCAGATCGCGGCTGCCGTGCGCGCCACACTCGAGTAGCGGGGATGCTGACCGACGTTCGTATGCCGAAGCTTGGCATGTCGATGAAGAAGGGGACGATCCAGCACTGGCTGGTGGCTGAGGGCCAGCCGATCGAGAAGGACCAGCCGCTCTTCGAACTGCATACGGACAAGGTCAACGCGATCGTCGATGCGCCGGCCTCGGGCGTGCTGGGACGCGTGGTCGTCCCTGACGGGGGCGAGCGGCCGGTGGGCGGCCTGCTGGCGGTCATCGGTGAGGCCGGGGACACGTTTCCGACCGTCGACGAGCTCCTCGGTTCCGCGGCCGCCGCTGGACCGCCCGCGGGCAGGGGCGACGGCGCAGCAGCCGCCGGGGTCGCGCCGGCTGCGTCCGGGGCCGCGCCATCCTCCGCTGGTGCGGTGCACGCCTCACCGGCGGCCCGCCGGCGAGCGAAGGAGCTGGGTGTCGACATCGCGCAGGTGCCACCGCGCGAGCCTGGAAAGCGGGTCAGCTCCGACGACGTCGAGGAGTTCGC
Source organism: Chloroflexota bacterium (assembly GCA_028287625.1). GTDB lineage: Bacteria > Chloroflexota > Dormibacteria > Aeolococcales > Aeolococcaceae > CF-96. Next base: position 8,919 of record JAQBPH010000392.1, read on the forward strand.
GGCGGGCGCGGCGGCGCCCAACGGTCATGCCACGACGCCCAGCGTCGCACCTGGGGCCCCGGGCCGCACGATCCCCTTCGAGGGGATCCGCAGGGTGGTCGCCGAGCGGCTCCACGAGAGCCTCCAGACCATGGCCCAGCTCACCATCTCTCGGGAGGCCGAGGTGGCCGGACTGGTGGCCCGACGCCGACAGCTCGCGCCCGGCTTCGAGGCCGCAACCGGCGTTCATCTGACCTACACCGACCTTCTCATCCACGAGGTGGCCCGCCTGCTCGGCGAGCACGGGCTGTTGAACTCGACGCTGGTGGATGGCTCGATCCTCGTGTCCGACGAGGTCCACATGGGCTTCGCCGTGGCGCTCGCGGACGGCCTGATCGTCCCCGTCATCCGCGACGTCCACCGGCTGTCACTCGGTGACATCGCCCGCGGGCGTGTCGACCTGGCGGCCAAGGCCCAGGCGGGCACGCTGACTCTGGAGGAGATCGAGGGAGGCACCTTCACCATCTCCAACCTGGGTGCCTTTGGCGCTGACACCTTCACGCCCATCATCAACCCGCCTCAGTGCGCCATCCTCGGCATCGGGCGAATCGTTGAGAAGCCGGCGGTGGTGGACGGCGAGGTGGTGGTACGGCCGACGATGTGGCTCTCGCTCACCTTTGACCACCGACTGGTCGACGGCGCACCGGCGGCCAACTTTCTGCAGACGCTGGCCGAGCGGATGGCGTGAGTGCAGGTGGCGTCAGCGTCGGGCTGATCGTCAACCCCGCCGCCGGACGGGATATACGGCGGCTGGTCGGCGCCGCCTCGGTGATGCCCAACTACGAGAAATCGGCCGTCGTCCGGCGCCTGATCTGCGGGCTGGATGCAGGCGGCGTCGAGCGCGTCCTGTACCTGCACGACGGAGCGGGCATCGTGGCGGCGGGGCTGGACGGCCGGCGGACAGCGATCGCATTGGAGCCGCTGCCGATCCGGCCCTGCGGCGCAAGCGTCGACTCGATCGAGGCCGCCCGGCAACTCGCCACCGCCGGCGTCGGAGCCATCGTGACGCTGGGAGGCGACGGCACCAACCGCGTGGTCGCCGGAGCCTGTGGCGACGTCCCGTTGATCGCCATCTCCACCGGCACGAACAACGTCTTCCCCTCCACGGTCGACGGAACGGTGGCTGGACTCGCGGCCGGCCTGGTCGCCGCCCGTACGGTGGACCTCGACCTCGTGGCTGCGCGTGCCAAGTGGGTCGAGGTCGCCTGCGACGGCGTCCGGGACATCGCCCTCATCGACGTCGCCGCCTGCAGGAACGCCTTCCGGGGCGCGGCGGCGATCTGGGACCCCGGTCAGGTACGCGCCCTGGTGCTCTCCCGTGCCGAGCCCTGGGCGGTCGGACTCTCGTCCATCGGCGGCCTCCTGCGGCCGGTGACCGCCGACGAGCCGGCCGGGCTCCACCTGGTGCTGGGCGACGGCGGCCGTCTGGTGAACGCGGTCATCGCCCCCGGGCTGATGCGTCGGGTCCCGGTGCGCGAGTGCCGGCTGCTCGCATTGGGCGAGGCCGTCACCCTGGATGTGGGCGACGGCATCGTGGCCCTGGACGGCGAGCGTGAACTGACCGCCCACGGCGAGGCAACTGCCCGCGTCACCGCCGGAGGACCCCGTCTGGTGGACGTCCGGCGCGTGCTCGAGCTGGCCGCAGCGGGTGAAGCCGACCCAGTCGCAAGGGGAGAGTTCTGATGGCTGAGCTTCTTGTCCTCGGGGGTGGCCCAGGAGGAGTGGCGGCGGCCCAGACCGCCGCCCGGCTGGGCGCCCGGGTCACGCTGGTCGAGCGCGCGGCGCTCGGGGGCACGTGCGTCCACGCAGGCTGCATCCCCGCAGGCGCCCTCCACCGCACCGCGGCCGCGCTGGACGAGGTGGTCCGCGCCGAGCGCCTGGGCGTGCGCGCGACGGTCACGGGCGTCGACTGGCCCTGCGTCCAGGGCTGGGTGGGCTCGGTGGTGTCGAAGGCCGCCGGACTCACCCGTGCGGCCCTGAGCTCGGCGGGCGTGGAGGTGGTGGGCGCGGCGGCGCGCTTCACCTCTCCGAGCCGGGTCGAGGTCGATGGGCGCATCTTCGAGGGGGTGCCGGTGGTGCTGGCGACCGGGGCCGTCTCCTTCGCGCCGGAGCTGGCGCATCCGCCGACCTGCTCGGTGCTGACCAACACCGAGGCGATGGCGATCGACCGGGTGCCGGGGCGTCTGGTGGTGACCGGCTGCGGCCGTTTCAGCATGGAATGGGCCGACCTCTTCGCTCACCTGGGCTCGCAGGTCACGGTCACGACCTCGGAGGCGCGGGTCCTGCAGGGCGAGGACTCCGACATCGCCGGCTTCCTCCAGCTCCTCCTGGAACACCGTGGCATCGAGTTTCACCTCGGTGCGGCGCTCGACCTCGCGCACCTGGAGCCCGACGCCGTGCTCTTCGCCGACACCCGCGCGCCCAACACGGCCGGTCTTGGACTGGACGTCGCCGGTGTCGCAGTCGGCACCGACGGCGCCGTCATCGTGGACGCGGAGTGCCGCACCACGGCAGAGGGGGTGTTTGCTGCCGGCGACGTCACCGGTCCGCCCTGGCTCTCGAATCGGGCACGCGCCATGGGCATTGCGGCGGCGAACTGTGCTCTGGGCGAGACTGCGCGCTTCCGGCCCGACCGGCTTCCGCGATCGGTCAACACCCACCCCGAGTTGGCCGCGGTCGGGATGACGGAGGAGGAGGCTGCCGGCAGGGGGATCGACGTGGCGGTCGGCTTCGGGGAGTTGAGCACCAGCTTGCGAGGGATCACGCTGGGGGAGGATCAGGGCGCCCTCAAACTGGTGGTGGATCCCGAGTTCGGAGAGATTCTCGGTGCACACATGGTGGGCGTGGGGGCCAGCGAGGTGATCGCCCAGGTGGCGGCGGCGATGGAGCTCGAGGGGGACTACCGTGACCTGGCCCGGGTTCATCACCTGCACCCCAGCCTCGCCGAGCTGGTCACCGAGGCGATCGCGTCCATCTGATCACCTGTGGTGGGCTACGTTGGCGACGTCAGCAGGGGCACCTGTAGGTCTGCGCCGGAGGCGCGGCTCTCAGAGGCTGCACCACCTCGAGACCACCCAGGGCGGTGGGATCCGGCTGCAGGATGAAGGTCGCCCGAGCTGGCGGCTGGCCCGGCTTGGAGTAGTCGAGCGGGGCAATCAGTCCGTCGGTGTCGACGCGCTGCAGCTTTCGGACTGCCTCGAGCATCGCCGACCGCTCCAGCGAGCCGCTGGTGCACGCGGCATTGAGGATCTGGTACATGATCTCGCCCTGCGCATACCCGTAGGCCGCTCCTGCGTTCGCCGTCTCGCCGCGGTAGGCGGTGGTGTACGCGGTGCGGAACATGCTCGCTCCGGGCGTGTCACCGGAGAGCGGAGCGTACGACTGGGAGATCCAGAAGCGCGTCGTCATCGCGGTCCTCGCCGGCCCCTCGAGGATGGAGGGGAGAAAGGTCGGGTTCGAGCCCACAAAGGTGGCGTCGAAACCCTGGGACTGGGCAATCATGGCCGCCGAGGCGGCCTGTGGCGCGGTGGTTGAGATCATGACGAACCTGGCTCCGGCCGCCCTGATCGCCTTCACGTGGACGGTCATGTCGATGTCGCCGGCCCGGACCCTCTCGGAGACGACGGTGAGGCTGTTCGCCTTGGCAGCGGCGATGGTGCCGAGCAGGGCGTCCTCGCCATACTCGCCCTCGAGGTAGATATGGCCGATCCTGTCGCCGGCCTTGAGGCCCCTGTTCTTCATCAGCCAGTCGATGCCGTTGATCATCTCGAGGTCGTACGTCGCGCCGCCCATGACGATGTAGGGATTGGCGAGCAGCTTCGACGACCACGACACGGGCTGGGTGAGCACCGTGTCGCTGGCGATGCTGCTGAGCAGGGCCGCGATCATCGGCGAGCCGAGAAGCTGCTGGAAGGCGAGTACATGCGGCTGGAGCGAGGCGTAGAGAGCGACGGCGTCCTGCACCTTGTAGGCGTGGTTCTTGATGACGAGGTAGACGGTGCGCCCGCAGACGCCGCCCTTCTGGTTCTGGTCCTTCCAGAAGAGTTGGGCGCCCTGGGTCACGGTC
>JAQBPH010000394.1:0-3851 GCA_028287625.1 Chloroflexota bacterium
CAACCCGTGAATGCGAGAATCGGGATCCCCGCCCAGGTCGTGGGCGCCGCTGGAGGAGAACCGCATGGTGCGCAGGGCCGTCATGTTCGCAGCCACGATGACCCTCGGCCTTGGTGCCGTCGGCGTCGTCGGGGTCACCCCCTCCCGAGCGGATTCCGGGACCCACTGCACCTTCCAGCACGTGCCCAGCCTGAGCCCCGGCCTCTCCTTCCAGCCCAGCAACGGCACCTTCACCGACCCGGGCGGCGGCACCGCCACGTGCAGTGGCGGCTTCAGCGGCTCCGGGTCCTACACCGACAGCGGCACGGTGGCGGGGACCTGCCAGGGTGGCGGCGTCGCCGAGGGCGACCCCACCTTCACCATCGGCGACCAGACCTTCACCGACCACATCAAGATCACCTTCGGCCAGCCGTCCACCAAGGGCGGGGTCGTCCACGCCGACTTCGAGGGCAGCAGGACGAAGGGCACCATCGAGCTCACCCCCACCAAGGGGGACTGCGTCCTCAACCCCGTCACCCAGATCAAGGGTGTCGGGGAGTTCGCCCTGAAGTAGCGGTGCGGCGGCGACCGGGGGCGCCTCCCGCGGTCGCGCCAGCCGAGGTTCAGCCGCGGCGCGCGGCGACCATCTCCTCGTCGGTGCGGTCCTGGATGGAATGGGGGACGAAGAACCGCCGCCGCCGTGGAACTTCCCCCAGCTGCACCCAGACCAGGGTCCCGCACAGGCTCCCTTTGCCTCGCGATCGAGCCGCAAGTAAAGGACGGCGCGCGCCGTCCTAGGGGGTACCGCGGAGACGCGTTCAAGAACCAGAATCAAAGTGCCGTGCGCGCTCTGTCAGCGGGGCACCGCACACCGAGGAGACACCCCATGCGCAAGTTCGCCGTCGTCGTCGCCGGTCTCGCCGTCGCTGCCGGCATCAGCATCGGCGCCGTCGAATACCACGTGCAGGCCACGACGGTCACGGCTCCGGTCAGTAACCCGGCTCCGTACCAGGTCCCGGACAGCCCCTACCAGCGCCAGGCCGGGCCAATCCGCAGCTTCTAGGACGATGCGTCATGGCGACCTCGGCGCCTGGCCCGAGGACGGTGCGGCCGCAGGAAGGTCAACAGTCGACCATCCTGTCCGCCGGTGCAATTCGCGTGACCCCGTCCTGATCCGCGACCTCGTTCAGATCTGGTTCAGGCCGCCGTCGACGTAGAGGTTGGTGCCGGTGACGAAGCTGCTCTGGCTGGAGGCCAGGAACAGCACCGCGTCGGCGATCTCCTCGGGCCGGCCCATCCGGCGGAGCGGAACCTGTCCGGCCATGGCCTGCTTGAGCTGGGCGGCCTGCTGCTCGTCGTCGGCAGAGCCGCTGATCCCCGGGGTGTCGGTCGGGCCGGGAGCGATGGCGTTGACCCGGATGCCGCGGGACCTGAGCTCGTTGGCCCAGGTCCGGGCGAACGAGCGCACCGCCGCCTTGGACGCGGCGTAGACACCGACGGCCGCGTCGCCGGAGTCGGCGGCCGTCGAGCCGGGGAGGATGATCGACGCTCCGTCATTCAGCAGCGGCAGCGCCTTCTGCACGGTGAACACCACCCCCTTGACGTTGATGTCGAAGGTCTGGTCGAAGTGGTCCTCGGTGACCTGCTCCAGGGTGGCGAACGAGCCACCGCCGGCGTTGGCGAACAGCACGTCCACCTGCCGCCCCGCCGAACGCACCGTGTCATACAGGCGATCCAGGTCCTCGGGGACCGACACGTCGCCCTGGACGCCGGTGGCGCGCGCACCGATGGACTCCACAGCCGCGTCGAGCTCCGGCTTGCGCCGGCCGGTGATGAAGACGTGCGCGCCCTCGCACGCCAGGCGCCGGGCGGCCGCCAGGCCAATGCCGGTCGTGGCGCCGGTCACGACCGCGGTCTTGCCGTCGAGCTGTCCCATGAGACGTCTCCTCATCCCGAGCCGCGGACCGCCTCGGGCCACTTATGTACCGTGCGGTACTGATATGACCGTACCACATCCCGCGGCACTTATGTACCGAGCGATACCGATCTGGGTATGCTGGTGTCATGGACAGCGCGCAGCGATCGGTGATGGGCAGGCCGCGCGGCTTCGATGCCGACCAGGCGCTGGAGCGCGCGCTCGAGGTCTTCTGGCGCCACGGGTATGAGGGCGCCACCCTCACCGACCTGACCGAGGCCATGGGCATCACGCGGACGAGCATGTATGCCGCCTACGGCAACAAGGATGAGCTGTTCCGCAGGGCGCTGGAGCGCTACACCCTGGGTCCGGCCAGCTATGGCGTCCGAGCTCTCGAGGAGCCGACCGCGCGGGCCGTGGCCGAGCACGTGCTTCGCGGCGCAGTCCAGGCCACCACCCGGCCCGACCGCCCCGCGGGATGCCTGTGCGTCCAGGGAGCGCTGGCCACCGGCGAAGGCGGCCAGGCCGCCCGCGATGCGCTCGTGGCCTGGCGCCGGGACGGCGAGGAGGCCCTCCGCGCGCGCTTCGCCCGGGCTCGTGACGAGGGCGACCTACCCGCCGGCAGCGACCCCTCCCTCCTCGCCCGCTACATCAGCACGGTGGTGTACGGCATGGCCGTGCAGGCCGCCACCGGCGTTCCCCGGGAGGACCTCCGCCGGATCATCGACCTCGCGCTGCAGTCGTGGCCCGCAGGGCCCGCCCCTTCTCACGCCTGACCGGCCCGGCTCCGACCCTCCTCGAGCTGAGTTGCAGCGGGTTGCCTGCGCCGTCGATCAGTTCCGCGCGGGTCGGACGCGCAGGGGTTCCGGGTGGTCGGCCAGGGCGATGACCGGTCGCGGCGTGATGCGGTGGCCGAGGAGGACGGGGCGGTTGGCGTGGCCGAGCAGCAGCGGGAGCAGCTCGTCGGCGCGGACGTGGCCGTACCAGCCTCGGTGTGCGGGCCTCTCGCCGAACTCGGTCACCTCGTCGGGTCGCACGGTGGGGCCGGAGACGACGAGCGGGGTCGGTTCGCCGGCGTGCATCACCCCGTGCGTGGACGGTGTGGCGTGGTCGCCGGTGACCGCGACGATCGCGCGAGCCGCCAGCTCGGAGAGGCCGGCGAGCCCTCGGTCGACCGCCTCCAGGACGTCCCGCTTGGCGTGGGGCCGCTTGCTGTGACCGGCCTCGTCGGTCGCCTTGGTGTGCACGTGCACGAACCGTGCGCCGCCGGCGATGAGCCCCTCGGCCGCCTGCACCCGCGCCCCGAGGTCCTTCTCCAGGTCGTCGACGGGTGGGAGGTGGATCGCGGACATGCCGAGCGCGGCGGCCAGGCCCCGGTAGAGGCGGGTGCCGGTGACCGCGGCACCGGCGATCCCGACCTGCTCGACGAAGCTCGGGATCTCCCGGCGCGTCCCCGCCCACTTGGTCGTCAGGACGTCCAGCGCGGGGAGGCCGCGCTCCCGCCGCGCCGCGTTGACCTCGCTGGCCACCAGCCGGTCGCGGGCGGCATGCAGGACCCGGTTCAGCGTCTCGGCGAAGGCCGCGCCGCGCGGGCTGGTGGGCAGGGGCCGCAGCCACGGGTGGAACGACTCGAAGAACGGGTCCGAGTCGGTCACGTCCGCGTTCGCGTGGCCGGGCGCCGCCAGCAGGGCCTCGCCTCGGCCACCGAGCGGCTGCAGCCTGACCTCGAGGGAGGCGAGCACGGGGGCGAGCTCGGCCAGCAGCGCGGCCGCATCGGGCTCGTCCGTGCGCCCGGCGCGGCCGGTGATCCACAGCAGGTCGCCCTCTCGGCGCGTGGTTCGCAGCGCGGCGTGGGCGACGGCGGTGCCCGGTGCGACCGGCACGCCGGCGCAGAGCGCCTCCAGCTCCGCCGGGCCCGGGTACGGGATGCCGGCGATGCCGAACATCGCCCAGTGCG
>JAQBPH010000396.1:0-4736 GCA_028287625.1 Chloroflexota bacterium
GGCGACCTCGAGCGCGCCCGGAGCGCCCACGGACGCACCCACATCAGCTGCTTCGTCGCCACCTCGGACAAGCGGGCGGTCGAGCTCTCCGGCGGGGCGGTCAGCGCCTTCCGGACCGTCGGTGGGGTCGCCCTCTGCGTCGGCGACCCGCTCGCGACCCCGGAGGCGCAGCCGTCGGCGATCGCCGAGTTCGTGGCCGCCTGCTCCCGCCGCGGCTGGGAGCCGTGCTTCTACCAGACCGCTCCGGAGCTGCGCGACGCCTACCGCGCCGCCGGGCTGCGGCCGCTGAAGTTCGGCGAGGAGGCCATCGTCGACCTCGCCTCGTTCACCCTGGCGGTGCCGGAGCGGGGCAACCTCCGGCGCGAGGTCTGCCGGGCCGGCCGCGCCGGGCTGACCGCGACCGTCGCCCCCTGGGCCACCGCGGAGCCTCTGCTCCGGGCCGAGCTCGAGCCGGTGTCGCGGGCGTGGCTGCAGCGGCGGTCGAACCGCGAGATGGGCTTCTCCCTGGGCCGGTTCCAGGAGACCGTCGACCCCGGGGCGTGGCTGGTGGTGGTGCGCGGTCCGGGCGGGGTGGTCCACGCGTTCAGCTCCTGGCTGCGCCTCGGGAACGACGGCATCGCCCTCGACCTGGTGCGGCGCCATCCCCAGGCGGGTCCGGGCGCCGTCGACCTCTGCCTCGCCGAGGCGCTGCTCGAGGCCCAGCGGCGGGGGATGCGGATCGCCTCACTGGGCTCCGTGCCCTGCCGTGACTCGGCCGGCGACGCCCCCGACGGCCGCCTGGCCCGCGCGGTTCGCCGGATGCTCTACGGGCACGGCGTGGCCGGCTACCAGTACCGGTCGCTGGCGCGCTTCAAGAACAAGTTCGCCCCCCGGTGGGAGAGCCGGGACATCGCGCTGCGTGGCGGGCCCTCGTCGCTGCGGGTGCTGGGTGCGGTGCTCGTGGCGCACGCCGGGCGGCGCCGCCGGGGGCGCTAGCCGGCTTACTGCTTCCGCGCGATGGCTGCGGCCAGCTCGTTCTTGGTCATCCGCGACCGGCCGCGCACGTCCAGCGCGCGGGCCCGCTCCAGCAGCTCGGCGCGGGTGTGGCCGAGCACGTCGACGCCGCCGAACGTCTCGCCCTCGCCGCGCCGCTTCTGGGCGGTGGTCCCCTGTGAGCGTGGGTCGGACGGGCCCCTGTGCGCCTTCGGCTCCCAGTGGTCGCCGACCTTCTCGAAGGAGTGCTTGAGCGCGCCGAAGGCGGTCCGGTGGGCCCGCTCGCCCTCGCCGTACTGCTCCACGGCGCTGTCGTGAGTCTCGGCCCAGGTGCGCTGCGCCTTGGCGGGCGAGCGCCTGAGCGTGGAGGGCAGGCTCTCGGAACCGGGCATGGTGGACTCTCCTGATAAGAAGACTGTCATGAAAGTGTAGTGCAACGCGGGGGTTGGTTGGGGGTATGCCGGTTCTTTACGGCCGGTTAACCCGTCGATGAGGACGGTGGCGGCACCATCGAGGACAGCCATGAGCATCGCCCTCGCCCTCGCCGCCCTCGCCGCCGCGTTTGGCATCGCGCTCTGGATCGACCTCCGCCACCGCACCTGAGCCCGGCGGGCTAGCGCCGCCGCCGTGGCCGGGGTGCCGCCTGCCGCCTCTGCGGGGGTCCCCCCGCCGGCGGCGGCCGGGTCCGCCGCAGGGCGAGCAGGGTCCCGCCGGTGAGCAGCACCGCACCGGCGGCGAGGACGACGACGAAGGCGTCGCCGCCGCCGCCGCCCGGGGACGACCCGGGAGCCGCGACCAGCGCGAAGTCGCCGAGACCCGTGGCGTCGGCGGCGTAGGAGTCGCCCGCCAGCGCTCCCAGCGGCTGGGTGTCGAGACGGGACCAGGCGCCGGCGGCGAAGCGCTCGATGGTGGGCCTGCCGAAGCCCGCGGGACCGCGGAGCACCACCGTCACCGTGCGCCCGGGCCGCACCGCCAGGGGCATGCCGGCGGCGGTCACCTCGATGTCGTAGACGTTGCCGGCGACCCGGCCGCCGATCGGGGCCACCGGGGGAGGGTCGCCGGGGGCGATCGTCGCCTCCACCGCGGTCACCTGCGGGGGCACCACGAAGGCACCCTGGGCGGCGAGCAGCTGGGCCTGCGGAGGCATCTCGGCGGTCGCCGGGCTCAGCGCCGGGCTCTGGCCGCCCTTGAGCGGCGCGGTGAGGCGGGCGCTCGACGGTCGCGGCGTCGACCCGAGCCCGGGCGGCGGGTGGAGATAGCGGTACGGCTCGGCGGGTCCCGGGAGGCCCTCGTACATGGGCGGGAAGGGGAGGGGCGACGCCCGCCAGGTCAGAGCCAGGAGCATCGCCCCCACCCCGAGCGCCGCCGCGGCGCGGCCGCGTGCGCTGCGTCCCACGCCGCAATGGTAGGCGCGCGAGCGGGCATGGCTGGCGGGGGCGGCCTGCTCTAATGGGGCGGTGTCGCAGACCCGGTTCGCCGTCGCCGGAACCGCCTTCGCCGCCATCCGCGAGCACCTCGAGGCCATCCTCCCGGGCGCCCCGGTGGACATGGTCCCGGTGTCCCGGCTGCGCCAGGGCGGGCATGCCGCCGAGGTGCTCATCCCGGCGATGAGCCGGATCGACGGCGACCTCATGGACGCGGTCGAGGGGCTGCGCCTGATCCACCAGTGGGGCGCAGGCCTCGACGGCGTCGACCTCGCGGCGGCGACCCGGCGGGGCATCCTGGTCGCCAACGTTCCTGCCGGAGGTGGCGGCAACGCGGAGTCGGTCGCGGAGTGGTGCGTGATGGCGGCGATCGCGGTGAACCGGCGGCTGCCGGTGCTGCGGGAGGTGACCCGCAGCGGGTCGACCTGGGGCGGACCCATCGGCCGTGCGCTGCTCGGCCGCACCGCCGGCATCGTCGGGCTCGGTGGCATCGGCCAGGCCCTGGCGCCCCGCCTCCGGCCCTTCGGGATGCGCCTGCTCGGGGTGAAGCGGCGGCCCGACCCCGAGCTCGCCACCCGGCTGGGGCTGGACTGGCTGGGCGGCGTCGACGACCTGCCCGAGCTGCTGCGCCGGAGTGACTGCCTCTTCCTCTGCCTGCCCCTCACCGAGGCGACTCGTGGGCTCGTCGACGCCCAGGCGCTCTCCCTGCTCCCCGACGGCGCCTGTGTCGTCAACGCCGGGCGCGGCGGCGTCGTCGACCAGGCCGCCCTGGTGGACGCCCTCGACCGCGGGCGGCTGACCGGCGCCGCGCTCGACGTCTTCGACCAGGAGCCACTGCCCGCCGGGTCGGCGCTCGCCGGGCGCGCCGACGTCGTCGCCACCCCGCACATCGCCGGGGTGACCGACGTCTCCTACCGGGGTATCGCCCAGCGGGTCGTCGACAACGTGCGCCGCCTCGAGCAGGGGCGCCCGCTGCGCGACTGCGTGAACGCCGGCCCGGTGGCGGCTCAGGCCAGCCGGGAGAGCTGATCCACCTGGTCGGGGGAGAGCTGCAGGGTGGCGGCGGCCACGTTCTCCTCGAGGTGGGCGACCGAGCGGGTGCCGGGGATCGGGAGCATCACCGGGGAGCGCTGGAGCAGCCAGGCCAGGGCCAGCTGCGCCGGGGTGGCCCCGAGCTCGTCGGCCATGGTCTGCAGCGGGCTGCCCGGACGCGCCAGCCGCCCGGTGCCGAGCGGGAACCAGGGGATGAACCCGATGCCCTCGCGCTCGCAGTGGTCGAGCACCGGCTCGTGCTCACGGTCCGCGAGGTTGTAGCGGTTCTGGACGCTGACGATCCCGGCGATGCGCCGCGCCTGCTCGATCTGCTCGACGCCGACCTCAGAGAGGCCGATGTGCCGGACCAGCCCCTCCTGCTGGAGGGCGCGCAGCTCGCCGACCTGGTCCTCGAGCGGCACCTGCGGGTCGATGCGGTGGAGCTGGAAGAGCTCGATGCGCTCGAGCCGGAGCCGGCGGAGGCTCATCAGGCACTCCTGCCGCAGGTATTCGGGCCGTCCCAGGGGATGCCACCGTCCCGGCCCGGTGCGCACGAAGCCCGCCTTGGTGGCGATCACCAGGCCGGCCGGGTAGGGAGGGAGCGCCTCCGCGATCAGCTCCTCGCTGACGTACGGGCCGTACGAGGCGGCGGTGTCGATGAGGTCGACGCCGAGCTCGACGGCACGGCGCAGCACCCGGACGGCCTCGCCGCGGTCGGGCGGGTCGCCCCAGACGCCGGGCCCGGTGAGCTGCATCGCGCCGTAGCCGAGGCGGTGCACCACCAGGTCGCCGCCGAGGGCGAAGGTGCCGCTCTCGGTCGCGGGACGGTCGCTGACGCTGCGCATGCGGAGTCCTCCGTGACGGGCCTGCCTCCCAGTCTGGAAGCCGGGGACCGCGGCGGTCAAACCGGCTCGGCGCCGTTCCTCGCCCGGCATGCGGGCACCCGCTCACCGACCCAGCGGAGGATGTGGGTGCGTCGCAGCATCCATCCCCTGCCCAGCGGGATGCGGCTGAGGACATCCTGCTGGAAGGTGCGGTAGAGGTCGTCGCTGAGGGTCGGGCCGTCGTTCCAGCCCGGCTCGGGCTGCTCACCGAGAGCGTCGGCGAGGAGGGCCAGGGCGAGGTCCTGGGGGCTGGGACCGTCGTAGCCCCAGGCGAAGCCCTCAGGCGACTGCCGGACGATGTGGACCAGCGGTCGCCAGCCGTCGACGGTCACCTCGTGGGTGCCGTCCTCGACGCGGAAGCGGCCGCGGTAGATGCGCTCGCGAGCGCGGGGACGGTAGTAGGGGCTCTCGGGCGGCGTCTCCA